>DATJNU010000038.1:0-13369 GCA_035507775.1 Jatrophihabitans sp. | reverse complement strand
GCCGGGGACCGGCACCGGGCGGTCGTGCTTGCCGTTGCTCGAACGTTCCCGGTGCAGGTAGGTGCTGACCTCGCGCCAGACCGGCTCGTCACCGACGGACGCCTCGCCGACCAGGTCCACCGAGCGGCCGGACGGGTGCTCGCGCAGGTTCTCCGCCCAGCAGCGCACGGTCAACCGCTCGGCTGCCGTGATCGGCCGGTGCTGGACGAGCTCGTTCTCGACGTGCACCAGGCCGAGCAGCGGGAACGGGAAGTCCGCACCGGTCATCAGCGCCATGCTCAGCGGGAACGCCATCAGGTGCGGGTAGGCCGGCGGCAGCAGGTCGCTCACCCGGTAGCCGCAGACCTGCTGGTAGCGGCGCAGCCGGTCGGTGTCGATCGGCTGATCGGACAGTGCCAGGGTCGTGTCGGGCAGTGAGGTAGCACTGCCCCGGCGCAGAAGAGCCTTGGCGTACAGCGGCATCAACGACGGCGGCCTGGCGAGCTGGGTGTCCATGAGGTTAGGCCCCCACCAGGTTCTGCCCGCACACCCGCAGCACCTGCCCGGTCACCGACCCGGCACCCGGCTGGCTGAGGAAGGCGACCGCCTCGGCCACATCGACTGGCTGGCCGGCCTGCTGCAGGCTGGACAGCCGCCGCGCGACCTCGCGGGTCAGCATCGGCATCGAGCGTGTCATGTCGGTGTCGATGAAGCCGGGCGCCACCGCGTTGATCGAGCCCTGCCGCTCGGCGAAGCGCTCCGCGTACGAGCCCACCATGCCGATCACGCCGGCCTTGGACGCGGCGTAGTTGGTCTGGCCGCGGTTGCCGGCGATGCCGCTGGTCGAGGCGAGGCACACCACCCGGCCGGCCTCGCGCAGGCAGCCGGTGTCGAGCAGCGCGCCGTTGATCCGCAGCTGCGCGGCCAGGTTCACCGCGATCACCGAATCCCACTGCGCCGGCTTCATGTTCGCCAGCAGCTTGTCGCGGGTGATGCCTGCATTGTGCACCACGATGTCGACCCCGCCGAAGCGTTCGGTCAGGTAGCGGGTGAGCTCGGCCGGGGCGTCCGGCGCGGCGATGTCGAGCTGCAGCGCGGTGCCACCGATCCGGTTCGCGACCCCGGCCAGCGCCTCCCCCGCGGCCGGCAGGTCGGCGGCCACCACCGAGGCCCCGTCCCGGGCCAACACCTCGGCAATCGCGGCACCGATGCCCCGGGCCGCGCCGGTCACCATCGCCACCTTGCCGGCCAGCGGCTTCGTCCAGTCGGCGGTCGCCTGCCCAGCACCAGCCCCGACCCGCAGCACCTGCCCGTCGACGTAGGCCGACCGGGCGGAGAGGAAGAACCGCACCGCAGCCTCGGCGTCCGCGGCGGTCGCGTCGCCGGTGAGCTGCACCAGGTTCGCGGTGGCACCGGCCCGCAATTCCTTGGCCAGCGACCGGACCACCCCGGTCAGCGCCTGCCGGGTGGCGTCGGCGGCCGGGTCGGTGCCGTCCCGCACCCGGCCGAGCACCAGCACCCGGCCGGACGGGCGCAGCCGGCGCAGCGGCCCGGCGAAGAAGGCGCGCAGCTCGGCCAGGTCCTCCGGCGCCCGGGCACCGGTGGCGTCGAGCAGCAGCCCGTTCCACTTCGTGCCCTCGCTGTCGACCGATTCGGCCTCGACACCGGCGCTTTCCAGCAACCCGTCGAGTCCGTCGAGGCCAGAACCGACGGTGCCATTCTTGATAACACCGTGCAGCAGCGGCCCGGCCAGCAGCGGGTCACCCGGGGTGTAGCGGCGCAGCACCGCCGGCCGGGGCAGGCCGAGCCGGCCGGCCACCGTGGCACCGAGGCCGGAGTTCACCAGGTCGAGGTAACGGTCTGCCATGTCAGGCCTCCAGGATCGCGACGACGCCCTGGCCACCGGCCGCGCAGATCGAGACCAGCCCGCGACCGGAACCCTTCCCGTGCAGCAGCTTGGCCAGGGTGGCCACGATCCGGCCGCCGGTGGCCGCGAACGGGTGGCCGGCCGCCAGCGACGAGCCGCGCACGTTCAGCTTCGACCGGTCGATCTCGCCGAGCGGCCGGTCCAGGCCGAGCCGTTCGGCGCAGAACCGGGGATCGGCCCAGGCGTCGAGGGTGGTGAGCACGGTGGCGGCGAACGCCTCGTGGATCTCGTAGAAGTCGAAGTCCTGCAGGGTGAGCTTGTTGCGCTCCAGCAGCCGCGGCAGTGCGTAGACCGGCGCCATCAGCAGGCCGTCGTCGCGCCGGTCGCCGTGCACGTAGTCGACCGCGGCGGTCTCGGCGTCCACCAGGTGCGCCAGCACCGGCAGCCCGTGGCCGGCGGCCCACTCGTCCGAGGCCAGCAGGACGGCCGCGGCGCCGTCGGTGAGCGGGGTCGAATTGCCCGCCGTCATCGTGGGATCCGGCAGCCGGGCGCCAAAGACGGGGGCGAGCTTGGCGAGCTTGTCGGGCGTCGAGTCCGGCCGCAGGTTCTGGTCCCGGGCCAGGCCGAGGAACGGCGTGACCAGGTCGGCGAAGAAGCCGCCGTCATAGGCGGCGGCCAGGTTGCGGTGGCTGGCGGCGGCGAGTTCGTCCTGCCGCTGCCGGTCGATTCCCCATTCGGAGGTGGTGATCGCCTGGTGTTCCCCCATCGACAGGCCGGTGCGCGGCTCGCTGTTCTGCGGGATCTCCGGCACCAGCTGGCCCGGCCGCAGCCCGGTCAGTGCCTTGAGCCGGTCCGCCAGCGAGCGGGCCCGGTTGGCCTGCAGCAGCACCTCGCGCAGGCCCTCGTTCACCGCGATTGGCGCGTCCGAGGTGGTGTCCACGCCACCGGCGATGCCGGACTCGAGCTGGCCCAACGCGATCTTGTTGGCCAGCAGCACCACCGTCTCCAGGCCGGTGCCGCACGCCTGCTGCACGTCGTAGGCGGGGGTCTGGGCCGACAGCGCCGAGCCGAGCACCGACTCCCGGGTGAGGCTGAAGTCGCGGCTGTGCTTGAGCACCGCCCCGGCCGCCACCTCGCCGAGCCGCTCGCCCTGCAGGTTGAACCGGGCGACCAGGCCGTCCAGCGTCGCGGTCAGCATGTCCTGGTTCGAGGCGTGCGCATAGGTGCCGTTGGATCGCGCGAACGGGATGCGGTTTCCGCCCAGGATGGCGGCACGGCGGCTCGGCATGGCTGTCCTCTCCGGGGAAGTCGGCCGGTCGGCCCGGCAAGTTGTCGATACCCACGGTATCGGGTACTTGCGCCGACCGCAGGTACCGGGACGCACGTCTCACTGGCCGATCGGTGCCGGAGCCTGCTGGAATGGGCTGATCATGGAGACCTTCGAACACCTGCGCCGCACCCGGACGGTCCTGCTCACCACCCGCCGCCGGGACGGCCGGACGGTGGATACCCCGGTCAACCTGGCCGTCGACGCCGAGGGCGCCGGCTATCTCCGCACCTGGCCGGCCGCCGGCAAGGTGAAGCGGCTGGCGAACTTCCCCGGCGTCCGGGTGGCGCCGTGCACGATGCGCGGCCGCCCGACCGGCTCCGACCAGCCGGCCGTCGCCACCCGGCTCGCCGGGCCGGACGCCGAGCGGGCCGAACGGGCCCTGGCCCGGCGGTTCCCGCTGCTGCACGGCCGGTTGGTGCCGCTGCTGAACCGGCTGTCCCACCGGGACTCGGTGTTCTACCGGCTGGAGCCGGCCGACGAGCCCACCCCGTGGACGGGCCCGGCGGCCGGCTGAGACCGGCGGGGCCAGCCCGGGATTGGCCGTGCCTGGCTGAGAGAAGGCCACCGGCCGGTCCGGCCAGACAGGGGACCTTGGACTCTCCTGCCCGCCTCTGCGGCGATTCACGATCGGTTCACCAGGACGCCTCTCCGCGAGGCTTCCGCCGAGTGGATCCGCCCGGGGGCCCAGATGACCGCGAGCTACTACCTGCACTGGGGGGTCGTCCAGATCTCGCTGGCGAACTTCCTGGTGATCCTGCTGATGGTGCTGGTCTTCGTACTCGCGCTGCTGCTGCCCTTCCCGGGCCGGCACGACCGGGGTGACCGGTGACCGCCACCGCCGAGCGCGGCAGCTGGACCGCCTCGCTCCGGCACCGGCTGGCCCGCACCGTCCCGCCCGGCCAGGTGCTGCCCGACCGGCAACCGGCCTACGTCGCGTCCTGGATCTACGTCTTCGGCGTGCTCAGCCTCGCCTCGCTGCTGCTGGTGCTGGCCAGCGGCATCGTGCTGACCGTCGGCGGCCCGACCTGGTGGCACACCAACGCCTTCGGCCACTTCGTGAACTCCACCCACCTGTGGAGCGTGGAACTCTTCTTCGCGACCATGGTGATCCACCTCTGGGGCAAGTTCTTCATGGCGGCCTGGCGCGGCAAGCGCGGCCTGACCTGGGTGACCGGCGGGCTGGCGTTCTTCGGCTCGCTCGGCACCGCGTTCACCGGCTACCTGAGCCAGACCAACTTCGACTCGCAGTGGATCAGCACCCAGGCCAAGGATGGCCTGAACGCCGCCGGCATCGGCGCCTACTTCAACGTGCTGAACGGCGGCCAGATGCTGATGTGGCACATCACCCTGCTGCCGCTGCTGGTGGGCGTGATCGTGCTGCTGCACGTGGTGCTGGTCCGCCGGCACGGCGTGGTGCCGCCGATCGACGAGACCGGCTGGCTGCCCGGCACCCAGCCGCCCGAACGCGAGCAACCGCCCGAGCCCGCCGGCCGGGCCGAGCCGCCGGCGCCGGTCGAGCCGCCGGTCCGCACCGACGAGCGGGTGCCGACCGCCAGGAGCCGGTCGTGAGCGCCCGGCGGCGGGCCGGCGCGCCGACCGACTCGCACCTGTTCCCGACCCGGCCGTACGACCTGGTCAAGGAGTTCAGCATCGCGCTGCTGGCGATGACCCTGCTGACCCTGCTGCTGGCCGCGGTGTTCTCCTCGCCGGACGACAAGGCGATCACCATGCAGCAGTGGGCGCAGGCCGACCCGAACGACGTGGTGGCGACCGCGGCCGGCGAGCTGGCCGGCACCACCACCAGCGCCAGCTACGGCGCGCCGTACAACCATGCCAGCTCCGGCCAGCAGCTCGGCCCGCTGTCGCTGCAGCGCTGGGCCGGCGTCCGGATCCCGGTCGACTCGGCGCAGGCGATGGTGATCGGCCCGCTGACCTCGGCCGGATCGGGCCCGCTGGTCGGCGCGGCGCTCCGGGTCTGGAACGCGGCCCCGGCCTCGGCACGGCAGGCGTGGGCGAGCAACTACAGCGACGCGCTGTCCAGCGCGCCGGACGGCAACCCGGCCGCGGTCAAGCCCGGCAACTACGGCCCGGTGCCGGTGCTCGCGCAGGCCGAGCTGGCCCTGGCCAAGGCCGGCGTGCTGGAGGGCCTGCTCACCACCCGGAAGACGTTCTACGGCAGCAACCCGACGACGGCGCTGCTGCTGCTCGCCGACGGCTCGTACCTGGAGGACACGGCGCGCGCCCAGCACCTGGGCGGCGACCAGTGGGGAATGATGAACGAGACCGGCAACTACCCTGGCCAGCCGTGGCTGTGGCTCTACACGTTCTGGTACCAGATCTCGCCGTTCTCCAGCTCCGGCAACGCCGACGCGCTGGTGTGGGGCCTGATGGCGGTGCTCAGCCTGGGGCTGCTGCTGATCCCGTGGATCCCCGGCCTGCGCTCGCTGCCCCGCCACCTCGGCGTGCACCGGCTGATCTGGCGGCGGCCGGTGATGCGGCCCGGCGGCTGACCCCGGTGCCGGCCCGGTGCCGCCGAGCGAGCCTGTGACGACCGCGCCGCCGCGCTCGGCCCTCGGCCGGCTGGGCACCGGATGTGCCCGCCGGCCGTGGCTGGTGCTCGCGGCCTGGCTGGTCGCCCTGGTGGTCGCGGTCGTCGCGAACCGGGCGCTCGGCGGCACGTTCAGCGACAACGTCGACCTGCCGCACACCCAGGCGCACACCGGCGCGCAACTGCTGACCGCGAACGAGCCGACCGCGGGCGGCTCCACCGGCAGCGTGGTGTTCCACGTCCGCTCCGGGACGCTGCCCGCCCAGTCGGACGCGGTCGAGCGGTCGGTGACCAACCTCAAGGCGATGCCGCACGTGCTGAGCGCCAGCGACCCACTGGCGGCCGGCTCCCCGACGGCCACCGCGCCCGCGCCCCCAGCCGGCGCGATCACCCCGGCGAACACCGGAATCAGCACCGTGCACTTCGACGCCCGGCCCAAGACGTTCGGGCGGTCCTACCTCGACACCCTGCACGCGGCGACCGAGCCGGCCACCGCAGCCGGGGTCCAGGTCGAGTACGGCGGCGGCCTCGACGAGCTGACCAGCCCGCCGCTGACCGACCGGGCCTCGGAGGCGGTCGGCTTCGCGGTCGCCCTGCTGGTGCTGCTGATCGGCTTCGGCAGCGTGCTGGCCGCAGTGCTGCCGCTGGTCACCGCGCTGCTCGGGGTGGGCATCGGGGTCAGCCTGCTGGCGCTGGTCGCCGGGGTGCTCACGTTCGGCACGTCCGCGCCGACGCTGGCGCTGATGATCGGCATCGGCGTCGGCATCGACTACGCGCTGTTCCTGACCACCCGGTTCCGCCAGCAGCTGATGGACGGCGCCGAACCGGTGATCGCCGCCGGCCGGACCGCGGCCAGCAGCGGGCACGCGGTGCTGGTCGCGGCCGGCACCGTCTCGGTCGCGCTGCTCGGGCTCTACGCCTCCGGGGTGACCTTCATCGGCCAGCTCGGGCTGGCGGCGGTGTTCACCGTGGCGGTGGCCGCGGCCGGGGCGGTCACCCTGGTGCCGGCCGCGCTGGCGCTGCTCGGCCGGCGGATCGACCGGCTCGCGGTGCGCCGGCCGGTGGCCGAGGCCGGCAGCGAGAGCGACGGCTGGCACCGCTACGCGCGCGCGATCAGCCGCCGGCCGTGGACGTTCACCGCGCTCGGCGTGCTGATCCTGGCGGTGCTGACGCTGCCGCTGCTGTCGATCCGGCTGGGCCACGTCGACGACGGCGCGTCGCCGGCCAGCTACACCAGCAAGCGGGCCTACGATCTGGTCCGCACCGCGTACGGCCCGGGCGCGAACGGCCCGTTCACCGTGGTGGTGAAGCTCGACGGCGCGGACCCGGCTGCGGTGGCCGGCCAGGTGCAGCGGTCGCTGCAGCAGGTGCCCGGGGTGGCCAGCGTCGGCACGTTCAGCGCCTCGCCGAACAACGCGATCCTCATCGGCACCGTGACCCCGACGACCGGCCCGCAGGACGCGGCCACCGCGCGGCTCTTCGACGAGCTCGTGCACACCGACCTGCCCCGGGCGCTGGCCGGCACCGGCGCCACCGGCTACGTCACTGGCCTCACCGGCAGCCAGCTGGAGTTCCGCGACGTGCTCACCGCGCGGCTGCCGATCATCATCGCGGTGGTGGTGCTGACGGCGTTCCTGCTGATCCTGGCCACCTTCCGCAGCCTGCTGCTGGCGGTCAAGGCCGCGCTGCTGAACCTGCTGTCCATCGGGGCGGCCTACGGCGCGGTGGTCGCGGTCTTCCAGTGGGGCTGGGGCCGCTCGCTGATCGGGGTGTCGGAGGACGTGCCGATCGAGTCGTACGTGCCGATGATGATGTTCGCGATCGTCTTCGGCCTGTCGATGGACTACGAGATCTTCCTGCTGTCGCGGGTGAAGGAGGCCTACGACCGCACCGGCGACAACACCCGCGCGGTCGCGTCCGGGCTGGCGGCCACCGCCCGGGTGATCACCTGCGCCGCGCTGATCATGATCAGCGTGTTCCTGGCCTTCGTCGGCTCCACCTCGGTGGTCATCAAGATGCTGGCGGTCGGGCTGGCGGTCAGCGTGCTGATCGACGCCAGCGTGGTGCGGCTGCTGCTGGTGCCGGCCACCATGACCCTGTTCGGCCGCTGGGGCTGGTGGCTGCCGCGCTGGCTGGACCGGGTCCTGCCGCACCTGTCGGCAGAAGGTCCGGCCGACGGGCCGGTGGCGGAGCACCCCGCTCCCGAACTACCCGAACGACACACCTGAACACGCACAGCGACCGCACCGGCAGTTCACCGGTGCGCCGGCTGCACATCACCCAGGGCTCACCCGCGCGCCCACCTGCTACGCGACGGTACTTCCGCTTCCGATAGGAGCTGCCGCAAGGTACCTTCGGCCCCGGACGCGACCAACCAGCGGTTTCGCCACTCTTCGCAGGACCCCGCGACCCGGCACACCCAGCCGGACAAGGGGGCTTTGCGAATCAGTCGAACGGGAAGGACATTCACGTGAAATTTGGACGACGCGCACGCTTCGGGGTAGCAGCTGTCGCAGCCGCGGGCCTCGCCCTCGGTGTCTCGGCTGCGGCAAGCGCATCGCCGTCGGGCGGGGAGCACGGCCGGGGACCGGTCCAATCCGCCGCCTTCGACCACATCTTCGTCATCATGCTGGAGAACCACTCCAAGTCCAGCGTGATCGACGACGCCAACGCGCCGTACCTGACCAGCCTGGCGCACACGTACTCGATGGCCGACAACTACTACGGCGTCACCCACCCGTCGATGCCGAACTACATCGCCAGCATCGCCGGTGACAACTTCGGGATCCAGGACGACAACGACCAGAACGTCGTCAACCTCGACCGTACCAACCTGGTCGACCAGCTCGAGGCCAAGCATGTCAGCTGGGGCGCCTACATGGACACCCTGCCGGCCAACAAGCTCGACCGGTTCGGCCCGACCGTGGACGGCACCCAGGTCAGCCTGTACGCGAAGAAGCACAACCCGTTCGTGCTGTTCGACGACGTGAAGAACAACCCGGCCCGGATGGCCAACGTCAAGGACTACACCCAGCTCGGCGCGGACCTGAACTCCCCGCACGCGCCGCAGTTCGTCTGGATCACCCCGAACCAGTGCAACGACATGCACGGCGGCGTGTACTCGGCGATCGCCGGTCACCCGGAGACCCCGTGCCCGTACGGCAGCACCAAGGACGACGCCAACGACGCGGCGCTGAAGCAGAAGGCCGACACCTTCGTCAAGGGCGCGGTCAACACCATCACCCACTCCAGGGCGTGGACCAAGCGCTCGGCGATCGTCATCGTGACCGACGAGGACGACTACACCGGCGACACCACCACCGGCGGCTGGGAGAGCCCGGCCGGCTGCTGCGACTCGCCCTACGTCGCGGCCGGTGACCCGCGGGTGTCGGCCAGCTGGCCGGGTGGCACCTACGGCGGCGGCCTGATCCCGGCGATCGTGGTGACCTCCAGCGGCCCGCGGCACTTCGTCGACCACACCGCCTACAACCACTACTCGCTGCTGACCACCATCGAGGACAACTGGCACCTGGGCCACATCGGCCACGCCGGTGACACCGCCAACGGCGTCGTCCCGATGTGGACGGCGTTCCTCGGCAAGCACGACGGTCACGGCGACCGGCACTAGCCGCCCCTGCAGGTCTTTCGAGGCCCGCGCGCCGCGTTTCGCGGTGCGCGGGCCTCGGCTCTTCTCCGGCAACGCGTCCCGGCGTGTCCTGCGTCCCGGGCAGGCGTTGCCGCGGCCTCACTCGGCGGCGATGGCGGTCAGCACGTTCAGCCGGGCGGCCCGCCGGCCGGGCGCGACCGCGGCCAGCACCCCGGCCGCGCCCGCCACCACCGCGACCACCAGCAGCCGCACCACCGGCACCGACAGCACCGACACCCCCGACGAGTGCAGCGCCGCGACGATCGCCCAGCCGAGCAGCACGCCGACCACCAGGCCCTGCAGGGCGCCGAGCAGCGCCATGATCACCGCCTCGTACCGGACCGCGGCGCGCACCTGGGCCCGGGTCATGCCCACCGCGCGGAGCAGGCCGAGCTCGCGGGTGCGCTCGTAGATCGAGAGCGCCAGGGTGTTCGCGATGCCCACCAGCGCGATGAAGAGCGCCAGCGCCAGCAGGCCGTAGACCAGGTTGAGCAGCTGGTCGATCTGGGCCACCTGCGAGGCCTTGTACTGGGTGCGGTCCTGCAGCTTCGCGGTCGGGTACGCGGCCAGCACCCGGTCGATGGCCGCCCGGCCGGCGTCGGTGCTCACCCCCGGCGCCAGCCGCACGTACACCTGGAAGTCGAGCTGCTGGGTGAAGTCCTGCTCGGCCGCGGCCAGCGGCAGCACGTAGTCACCGGCCAGGTCGCGGGCGGTGTAGATGGCCTGCACGGTGAAGGTCTTCGTGCCGCCGAGGAACTGCACCGGCACCCGGCTGCCCAGCGCCAGGTGCTTGTCGTCGGCGGCCTGCCGCGAGACTGCGATGCCGGTCGGGGACATGGCGCGCAGGTCGCCCTGGGCCAGCCCGACGTCGAACAGGTCGTCGATGTGGGACGGGTCGACCGCGAGCACGATCCGGTCGGCGCCGAGCAGCCGGACCGCGCCGGCCCGGATGCCGGTTGCCGAGGCGACCTGCGGCAGCGCGCTGAGCCGGCGCTGCAGGGTGGGGCTGAAGCCGGTCTGGCCGCCGGCCTGGCCGCCGCTGGCGACCACGAAGTCGGCCCGCATGGTCCGGTCGATGACCGAGCCGACCGAGGCCTTGATGGACGCGGCGAGCACGCTCATCACCGCGACCAGGGCCACCCCGATCATCAGGGCGGCCGCGGTGGAGGCGGTGCGCTTGGGCATCCGCATCGCGTTGCTGCGGGCCAGCTGGCCGATCGGCCCGCGCCGGGCCAGCGGCGCGCCGAGCAGCCGGCTCAGCGGCCGGGCGATCAGCGGTCCGAGGATCGCCACCCCGAGGAAGGTCACCGCCGCGCCGACGCCGACCAGTCCGATCCGGTTGGAGAGGTGGACGAACAGGCCGGTGAGCAGGGCCGCGCAGCCGATCGCGAGCACCGCCCCGCCCGACACCGTTCGCCGCAGCCGGCGGGGCTCCTCCGACGCGGTGGTCTCGCGCAGCGCCGCGACCGGCGCCACCCGGCCGGCCTTGCGCGCCGGCTGGAAGGCCGCCAGCAGGGTGATGACGATGCCGGCCAGCAGGCTGACCGCGACCGTCCGGCCGCTGACCAGCAGGCCGCTGGACGGGATGTCGATGCCGAAGGCGATGAGCAGCTGGCGCAGCCCGATCGTCAGCAGCACCCCGGCGGCCAGCCCGAGGCCCGAGGCCAGCGCGCCGATCGCCAGCGACTCCCCCAGCACCGACAGGGTGACCTGCCGCCGGCTGGCGCCGACGGCGCGCAGCAGGGCCAGCTCGCGCAGCCGCTGCGCGACCACGATCGAGAAGGTGTTGAAGATCAGGAACGAGCCCACGAACAGCGCGATCAGCGCGAACACCAGCAGGAACGTGTCGAAGAAACCGAGCGCCTTGCGCACCGCGCTCTGGTTCTCGGCGGTGATCTGCTTGCCGGTGACCACCTCCAGCGACGGGTCGTGCAGCGCCTTGCGGAGCCGATCCGCCAGCTGCTGCTGGGAGATCCCGGCCGCCGCGGCAACGTCGATCTCGTTCACCTGGCCCGGCTCGGCCAGCACGACCGAGGCGGTGGCCGGTTCGAAGAGGGTGATCGAGGCGCCCAGCGGGCTGTCCGCGCTGCCCCACCGGAAGATGCCGCTGATCGTGTAGCTGGCCGGCGCGCCCTTGGTCAGCACCCGCACCCGGTCGCCGACCTTGAGCTTGCCCACATCGGCGGAGTGCTTGTCGACGGCCACCTCGGCGGCGGTGCTCGGCGGCCGGGAACCGGGCAGGAACCGGTACGGGCTCATCGAGCCGGCGCTCCACGCCTCGCCCAGGGTGGGCGCGCCGGCGGCCGGGTTGCCGATCGCCTTGCCGTCCGAGCCGACCAGCTGGGCGTAGCCGTCCACCCCGAGCCGGACGTCGGCGACGCCGGGCACCTGCCGGATCGTGCCGGCCAGGCCGGCCGGGATCCGTGGGCGCTGGCTGGTGAAACTCGCCTGCGGCGTGAACGACTGCTGGGCCCGGACGACCGCGGCGGTGTTGCGGTAGATGTCGCCGAACAGGCCGTCGAAGGTGCGCCCGATGGTGTCGGTGAGCACCAGGGTGCCTGCGATGAAGGCCACCCCGAGCAGCACGGCGAGCGCGGTCATGGCGTAGCGCAGCTTGTGCCCGAGCACGCCGACCAGGGTGAGCCGCAGCATCAGCGTTCCAGCAGCCGGACGGTGTCGAGCACGGTGTCGGTGGTGGGCCGGAGCAGGTCGCGCACCAGCCGGCCGTCGGCCAGGAAGACCACCCGGTCGGCGAAACTGGCCGCGCGCGGGTCGTGGGTCACCATCACCACGGTCTGGTGGTAGCGGTCGACCGCGGCCCGCATCTGCTCCAGCAGCTCGGTGGCCGCGTGCGAGTCGAGGTTGCCGGTCGGCTCGTCGGCGAAGACCAGGTCGGGACGGGTGATCAGCGCCCGGCCCATCGCGACCCGCTGCTGCTGGCCGCCGGAGAGTTCGGTCGGCCGATGGCCCAGCCGGTTGCCGATGTCGAGGGCGGCGATCAGCTGGTCGAACCAGGCAGGGTCGGGCTTGTGACCACCGAGGGACAGCGGCAGCAGGATGTTCTCCCGCGCGGTCAGGGTCGGCACCAGGTTGAAGCTCTGGAAGACGAAGCCGATCCGGTCCCGGCGCAGCAGCGTCATCTGCTTGTCCGACAGGGTGTTCAGGTCGACCTCGCCGATCAGCACCTGGCCGGCGGTGAGCCGGTCTAGGCCGGCCAGGCAGTGCAGCAGGGTGGACTTGCCCGAGCCGGACGGGCCCATGATCGCGGTGAACTGGCCGGCCGGGAAGTCGGCGTCGACGCCGTCGAGGGCGCGCACTTCGGTGGCCCCGGCGCCGTAGACCTTGACCGCACCGGCCAGCCGGGCGGCAATCTCGGCGTCGTCGGTGGAGGGGCTGGTGGCGCGTTGCGGCGTCATGGTCATGGCAGGCTCCCAGCGCTGTCGGCTGCTTTTCGGAGCCTGCCAAGCTCAGCCGGGTGTCGGCAGTGCCGTTGGTCCCAGGCCACCCCGGCCCCTGGCGCGGGGCACCCCGGCGAACGGCGACAGGGTGAACCAGCGCGGCAGCGCCCGGCGCAGCTCCGTCGGGCCGAGCAGGTCGACCGTGCCGTGCCGCAGGGCCTCGGCCCAGCTGCGGTCACCGCGCCAGACCTCGACCAGCGCGCGCAGTGAGGCCTGGACGGTCACCGAGACCGGGTAGCCGGGGTCGAGGTCGCACACCTCCGCCTCGTCCGGGGTGATGAGCAGCCACCAGCACCGGGCCCGGCCGGGCAGGTCGACGAAGTCGAACTGCACGACGGTGCGGCCGGCCGGCACCCGCGCGTGGTCGACGTTGCGGTGCATGTCCCAGAGCAGCAGCTTCGGGTCCAGGTCCGGATCGCCCAGAGCGCCGATCCAGCGGGTGCCCCAGCTGCCGATCGCCTCGACCACTGGGCGCAGCTCCCGGCCCGCATCGGTGAGCAGGTAGCGGACCTCACCACCACCGTCCACCCGCTCGACCAGG
>DATJNU010000037.1:0-16209 GCA_035507775.1 Jatrophihabitans sp. | reverse complement strand
CAGATCGCCTGGCTGCACGGTTACCAGCTGCCCGCCGAGGACGAGCTGGCATCCGAGCACGCAGCCGCCCAGCCCGTCAGCTGATCCCTGGTCGAAGGCACCGAAGACAGGTCCGCAGCCGACCGGCTGAGGTTCGGTCGTCTGCGCGAACGCAGCTTTCGCCCGCGCGGTAAGCCCCATCACTCCCACGACTCCTGCTTCCCCTGTGCCGTCGACGGGCACAACGGCTCGGCGGACTCGCTCCGCTGCTGGGGTTGAGGTGGTGCTCGAACGTCCGGTGCGGGCACCACTTCCAGGTTCGTTGGCGCGTGCGGTGGCGCTGCCCGACCACCTGGTCCGGATGGTGCACCCAGTGCCCGGGGTCGCCGGTCGGGATCGCGCCAGCCGCCGTGGTGGGTGGTGGCCTGTCCGGCTCGCCGTTCGAGGTCGGGCAGGTCGATGGTGACGATCAGCTGGGCGGGCAGCCCGGCCTGCTGCGGGAGTTGGCCGAAACGGAGCAGGAGCTGGCCGGCGTGTTCGAAGGCGTCGTGCCACCGCTGCCCGACCGACCGGGTGCCCGCACACCCAGCTCATCAGCCTGGCGCCGCTCGGCCGGCGGGGTCAGCGCCCCACCGTAGGTCTGCGAACGTCAGCCGGCGACCGGGAAGTCGGCCAGCCGGCTGAGCTTGTCGGGGTTGAGCAGCGCGTAGATCTCCTGGATCCGCCCGTCGCGCACCCGCAGCGACACCAGCTGGTCGCCGTCGGCAACCCGGGTGTGCAGTGCGGTGTGGCCGTTCACCTCGACGAGTTCGGCCTCGCCGATGCCGTACCGGGAGACCAGCCCGGCCAGGAAGCTCAGCACCGACGCCCGGCCGCTGACCGGTCGGCGCGCGGCCCGGACCCGGCCGCCGCCGTCGTTCCAGGCGACCACGTCGGCGGCGAGCAGGCCGCTGAGCGCGGCCAGGTCACCGGTGCGGGCGGCGGCCAGGAACCTGCTCAGCAGGCGGGAATGCTCCTCCCTGGTCGGCTGGAACGCCTCGCCGGCCGGGGTGTCCGGGCCGCGGTCGGCCAGCCGGCGCCGGGCGCGCAGCAGCAGCTGCCGGCAGTGCGCCACCGGCACGCCGACCACGTCGGCGATCTCCTCGTACGGCAGCTCGAACGCCTCGCGGAGCACGAAGACCGCGCGCTGCGGCGGGGACAGCCGTTCGAGCATGTGCATGGTGGCGTAGGAGACCGTGTCCCGCAGCTCGGCGGTGTCCAGGGGCCCCAGGTCGCGGCTGTCGGCCGGCTCCGGCAGCCACGGCCCGGGGTAGTCCTCCCGGCGCACCACGGCCGACCGGAGCCGGTCGAGGGCGAGCCGGGACACCACCGTGATCAGGTACGCGCGGGGGTCGCGCACCCGATCACGGTCGGTGCCGGCCCAGCGCAGGTACGCGTCCTGCAGCGTGTCCTCGGCATCCCACATGCTGCCGAGCAGCCGATAGGCGAGTCCGAGCAGCACCGAACGGTGTTCCTGGAACGTGCCGATGGAATCGGTCGCCAGCACCTCGGTCAACCCGCACCTCCCTGCTCGACCCGGCCGTCGCGGCCGGGCTCAGCCCCGCTTGGCGGCGGCGCCCAGCTCCTCGGCGAAGCCGGTGCGCCACGAGCCGTACCGCGGCTTCCAGTCCAGCGTCAACTGTGCCCGAGCACCGTCGGCGCCGCGCAGCCGGGTCATGAAGGCCACGCCCCACTCCCCGACCGCCATCTTGGCCATGAAGGCGGGTGCGGCCTTCGGCTTCTTCGCGCCGAGCAGGTCCGCGAACTCCGGCAGCCAGACGCTCATCGGGGACGGCTCGTCGTCGACGATGTTCAGCACGCCGGTGACGTCCTTGTCCAGTGCGGCGACCACCGCGGTCGCGGCGTCGTGCGCGTGGGTGAAGGAGAACACCGACGTGCCACCGCCGACCAGCGGCACCTTGCCGGCCCGCACCTGCTGGGTGAACGAGCCGTCGGCCGCGTAGATCGAGCCGGGGCCGTAGAGGTGGCCGAAGCGCAGCACCAGGCCACCCGCGGTGGTGGTCTGCTGTTCCAGCTCGCGCAGCGCATCCAGCACCGGGGCGAACTGCTTGGGCGGGTTCAGCCAGAGCGGGGCGTCCTCGTTGGCCAGGCCGTTGCCGTTCGGGTCGTAGGCGTAGGCCAGTCCCTGGCTGATCACCCGCTGCACGCCCACCTCGTGCGCGGCCGCGAGCAGGTTGCGGGTGCCCTCGGTGCGCAGCCGGTTGGTCATCGCGAAGTCGCTGGCCATCTTGCGCGGGTTGATCTGGGCCGGGATCGCGGTGGCCATGTGCACGACCGCCTCGGGCCGCAGGTTGCGCACCGCCTGCGCCACTCCGTTGGCGTCGAGCAGGTCACCGACGACCGCGCGGGCACCCAGGTCCTCGACGGCCGATCCCGGCTTGCCCGGCCGGCTGAAGGCGAAGACCTCGTGGCCGACCGAGGCCAGCAGCGGCGTCAACTGCCGGCCGATCACCCCGGTGGCACCGGCTACCAGCACTCGCATATCTGAACCTCTCCCTCGACGTACGTGCGGTCCCGGCCGATCCGGCCGGCCGCGAACAAGAGGTAGACGAGACCGCTCCGGCCGGCGTTACGTTCGCCGGAGTGGCGCCGGTCACACGTCACCCCGTCACACGTCGGCCGGGAACACGTCACCCCGTCACACGTCGGCCGGGCACGCCGCACCCGGTCACACGCCGCCCGGTCACGCCGCACCTCGGCACGCCGTGGCTGGTCATACCGTGGCCACGCGCCGGATCCGCACGGTGACCAGTTCGAACGGCCGCAGCACCAGCTCCGCCGGGTCGGCCGGCTGCGCGGGCAGCGGGCGTTCCAGCAGGTCTGTCCGCAGCAGGCCGGCCGCCGCGAAGCCCGGCACCAGCCGGCCGGTGGCCCGGCCGCCGCGCGCCTCGTACAGCCGGAGGATCACGTCGCCGGAGCCGTCCTCGGCCAGCTTCACCGCCTCGACCACGATCGCCGGGCAGTCCACCGTGACGATCGGCTCGACCGGTGCCCCGCTGCGGTGGCGCAGCGGCAGGTTGAGCCGGTACCCCTCGGCGATCCCGTCGAGCAACTCGCCGGCAGAGACCGAGTGCCGGAAGGTGTGGCTGCCCTGGTCGGCCCCCGGGTCGGGGAACCGGGGCGCGCGCAGCAGCGACTCGCGCACCAGGGTGGTGGTGCCGCCGCCCGGCCGGGTGGTGCGGGTGATGTCGTGGCCGTACACCCGGTCGTTGGCCACGGTCACCCCGAAGCCGGGCTCGGCCACGTGCACCCAGCGGTGCGCGCAGGTCTCGAACCGTGCCATGTCCCACGAGGTGTTGGCATGCGTCGGCCGCCGGACGTGCCCGAACTGGATCTCCGAGGCAGCCGTGTCGGCGTGCACGTCGAACGGGAAGGCCAGCTTGAGCAGCTTCTGCCGTTCGGCCCAGTGCACAGTCGTCTCGACCTCAAGAGACTCGCCGACCAGCCGGATCCGCTGCACCGCGGTGGAATCGCCGACCGCGCGGTGGACCACCAGCTCGGCGCCGACCAGCTCGGCGGACTCGGTGCGCACGGTGCCGAGCCGCAGCTGCCGGTAGGTCGCGTCCAGGTCCCAGGCGTCCCAGCGGTTCGGGGTGTCGCGGTAGAGCTGCAGCTCGTTGCCGAGCGCTCCCGGCGGCACCGCCTCGCGGCCGGTGCGCCGGTCGACCAGCGAGACCAGGTGCCCGTCCCGGTCGAACCGCGCGGTGACCGCGGCACCCTCCAGGACGAACCCGGATCCCTCGGCGCGGGCGATGGATCCGGCGAACCGGGCCGGGCCGGCGCCGAGCGCCGGCACCCCGGCCACCGGGAACGGGCCGGCGTTGAACGCGATCTCCCCGGTGTCGTCGGCGGATTCGGCGCCGAGCCGGTCGAGGGCTGCCTCGATCAGGCGTTCCAGCGAACGGGCCACCTCGGCGTAGTTGCGCTCGGCCTCCTGGTGCACCCAGGCGATGGACGAGCCCGGCAGGATGTCGTGGAACTGCTGCAGCAGCACGGTCTCCCAGGCCGCGCGCAGCTCCTCGGCCGGGTACGGCGCGCCGGTGCGGACGGTGGCGGTGGTGGCCCACAGCTCGGCCTCGCGCAGCAGGTGCTCGCTGCGCCGGTTGCCGAGCTTGGTGCGGGCCTGCGAGGTGTAGGTGCCACGGTGGAACTCCAGGTACAGCTCCCCCGACCAGACCGCCGGCTGGTCGAGTTCTGCCTGCGCCCGCTGGAAGAACTGCTCCGGCAGGCCCAGCTCGACGCGCGGCGAGCCCTCCAGGTCGGCCGTCCGGCGGGCCGTCTCCACCATCTCCCGGGTCGGGCCGCCGCCACCGTCGCCGTGCCCGTACGGCACCAGCGAGAGGTCGGACAGGCCTCGTTCGGCGTGCTGGCGCTCGGCCCGGGCCAGCTCCGCGGCGGACAGCTCGGCGGTGTAGGTGTCCACCGGCGGGAAGTGGGTGAACACCCGAGTGCCGTCGATGCCCTCCCAGAGGAACGTGTGGTGCGGCATCCTGTTCGTCTCGTTCCAGGAGATCTTCTGGGTGAGGAAGAACCGGCAGCCGGCAGCCGTCACCAGCTGCGGCAGGGCGGCGGAGTAGCCGAAGGAGTCGGGCAGCCAGACCTCGCTCGGCTCGATGCCGAACTCGCGCCGGAAGAAGCCCTGGCCGGCCACGAACTGCCGGGCCATCGCCTCGCCGCCGGGCAGGTTCGTGTCGGCCTCGACCCACATGCCGCCCACCGGCACGAACCGGCCCTCGGCCACCCGCTCGCGCAGCCGGCCGTACAGCTGGGGGTAGCGATCGCGAATCCACTGGTACTGCTGGGCACTGGAGGCGACGAAGGTGAACTCGGGGTAGCGGTCCATCAGGTCCAGCACGTTGGCGAACGTCCGGGCCACCTTGCGCACCGTCTCGCGCACCGGCCACAGCCAGGCCGAGTCGATGTGCGCGTGGCCGACCGCGATCACCGTGTGGCTGGAGGCGGCAGCCGGGCTGGCCAGCACCGGCGCGAGCTCGGCCCGCGCGGCGGCCGCGGTGCCGGCCACGTCGTCCGGGTCGAGCCGGTCGGCGGCCCGTTCCAGCGCCCGCAGGAGCCGCGCCCGGCGGGGCGAGGACGCCGGCAACTCGGGCAGCAGCCCGGCCAGCACCCAGACGTCGCGGTCCAGGGCGTAGGCCTGCCGGTCGAGCAGGCCGAGGTGCGCCCCGGCGAAGGTGTAGAGCGGCTGGTCCGGCAGGGTCGCCGGATCTCCCAGCGCGGTCGGGCGAAAGCTCCAGTCGCCGCCGACGTCGGGGTTGGACGCGGCCTCGACGTACAGCTCGATCCGGTCACCGGGGGCGGCCGCCAGCGGCACCTGGGCGTTGCGCGGCTCCAACCCCTTGACGATCCGGCCGTCGGCGGTCCACACCAGGCCCTCGGCCTGGAAGCCCGGCGTGCCGCTGAAGCCGAGGTCGACCACCAGCTCCACCGGCTCGCCGGCCGGCCAATCCGCCGGCACCGTGCCCTCGATCCTCAGCCAGGTGGTGCCCCACGGGCGTCCCCATCGCTGCCCGGCCGGGAACGGCTCGTACCGCTGGCCGGCGGCCTCGGCGAACGGCACCGGCTCCCCGGGCACCGGCCAGGCAGTGACCGTCACCGGCGCCCGCCGCCGGTAGCGGGCGGGCCGGATGCGTTCGGCGTGCAGCCGGCGGACGCGTGCTTCGAGCTGGGCGGCGGTGTCGTGCATGGCAGCCTTCCGGTCGCGGGCGGTCCCGCCGCCCAGTCTTGCCGGACCGGCCGGCGGCCCGCGAACCGGGACCTTCTCCCCTGCCCGGCCGGCGGGCCGGGGACCGATGATCGCGGGGTGACCGGCGCAACCGGGCTTCGCTTCGAGGTGGTGGACGCGACCCCGCCGTCCGGTGCGAACCTGATCCTGGGCCAGGCCCACTTCGTCAAGACCGTGGAGGACCTGCACGAGACGCTCGCCGCCGCGAGCCCGCGACTGCGCTTCGGCGTCGCGTTCTGCGAGGCGTCCGGGCCCCGGCTGGTCCGGTTCTCCGGCAACGACCCCGAACTGGCCGACGCCGCGACCGGCATCGCCGCCGAGCTCGCGGCCGGGCACTGCTTCGTGGTGCTGCTGCGCGACGGCTTCCCGCTGAACGTGCTGAACGCGGTCAAGGCGCTGGCCGAGGTGTGCACCGTGTTCTGCGCGAGCGCCAACCCGGTGCAGGCGGTGCTGGCGGTGACCGGGCAGGGCCGCGGGGTGCTGGGCGTGGTCGACGGCGAGCCGCCGCTCGGCGTCGAGTCGGACGCGGACCGGGCCGCCCGGCACGCGCTGCTGCGCGAACTGGGCTACAAGCTCTGACCCCGGGGATCCGAGAGGTCAGCTCACTCCTTGCGCCACACCGACACGTGGCTCGGGCTCTCCGAGCCGTACGGTGCGCGCGACCAGTCCGCGTAGCGGCCTTCCAGCCGCAGGCCCGCGAGGCGGGCCATCAGGTCCAGTTCCGCCGGCCAGGCGTAGCGGAATCGGCCGGAGCCGTACCGCACCGTGCCGTCCGCGTCATGGCGGTAGTGGTGGGAGATGCACCCCTGGGTGGCGAGGTCGTACTCGTCGAAGACAAGGTGGGTCGGGCTGATCGAGCCGGGAGCGACGGCCTGCCCCTCGGGCAGGCGGCGCAGTTCCGGCACCCACAGCTCGACCACGAAGCGGCCACCCGGACCGAGGTGTCGCGCGGCGTTCCGGAAGCACTCGACCTGCTCGTCCTGGGTCCGCACGTTGGACAGGCTGTTCCAGACCAGGAACACCAGCGCGAACTGCCCGGGCACCGTGGTCGTCGCCATGTCGCCGACCACGACGGGGATCCTCGCCGCGCCGGCCTTCACGCGCAGTTGCTCGACCATCGGCTCGGAGAGCTCGATGCCCGAGACCGGAACGCCCCGGTCGGCCAGCGGGACGGCGACCCGGCCGGTGCCCACCGCGAACTCCAGCGCCGCGCCGTCGCCGGCAAGTCCGGCGAGGAAGTCCACCATGGGGTCGAGAACCTCGGGACGGAACATCTCGGCCGAGTCGGCGTCGTACCGCTCGGCGGTCTCCCGGTCCCAGACCTCGCTGCTCGTCACCGGGGCGATCCTGCCGAACCCGTCGGCCGCTGTCGACCGAAATTGCGGCGCAGCCGGGCAGCCGGCTCCTCACCCGTCCGGGGTGAGGGCACCGGTGGCTGCCGGTGCCAGCGTGAGAGCGACCCGATGCACGCCGATCACCTGGAGGAACCATGCCCACCGCATCGCCCGACACCCTCGACCGGATCGCGCACGGCGACTCGCCGGTGCTCGAGCAGCTGGTCGCGATGAACATCGACTCGCTCGCGACCTCCGGCCTGGACGAGAAGACCTACTTCCTGACCCGGCTGGCCGCGCTGGTGGCGATGGACGCCGCCCCGGTGTCGTACCTCATCACGCTCGGCATGGCCGCCGACGCCGGCGTCACCCTCGAACAGGCCCAGGGCACCCTGGCCGCGATCGCTCCGGTCGTGGGCGGGGCCCGGATCGCCGCCGCGGCCGGGCACATCCTGCGCGCGTTCGGGATGGCCGAGGCCGTCGAGGACGCGCCCCGGTAGCAGCACCGCGGTTGCCGGTGCCCCGGGCGCGCCCGGGGCACCGGCGCGTCGGCGGCTGGGATACTCGAAGGGTGCGAGGGCAGGGATTCGAGAACGTCGCGACGGTGCTGGTGGAGCCGGCCGTGCTCGCGGAACTCGAGATCGACCTGATGGCGCACGACTTCCGGGTGTGGACGGTGCACACCGTGCCGACCTTCGCCGACGCGCCCCGGCTGGCCAGGCAGATCCGGCGCTCGCTGATCGACTGGAGCAACGGCCGGTGGCGCGACGCCGAGCAGTGGACCGTCGTCTGGATCACCTTCGGCGAGAGCTGGCTGGACGGCGACGAGCCGATCCCGTGGCCCTCGCACGCCGCGCTCTGGAAGAAGCTCGGCGAGTACGCCGGCCACGTCCGCTTCAACCTCGGCCTGGGCGGGGTGCCGCGGCTGCCCGTCCCCCGAGAGACCGGGTAGCCGCGGCACCGGCAGGGCCCGCGGTCAGGCGAAGAAGGCGTCGTCGCCCGGCAGGTCGCTGCGCATCTCCAGCAGGTCGGTCGCGCGGTCGCCGAGGAAGGTGAAGACGATCGTCCCGCGGCTGACCCGGGTCATCCCGTCGCGGGTGGCGGTGATCTGGTGCAGCGCCGTCACGTGCGGGCCGCCGTCGCCGAACACCTCGATCAGGTGGGCGCGGAAGGTGCCCCCGGTCAGCTCGCCGAGCTTGGCGTAGTAGCCGAGCACCGCGTCGATCCCCTTGTAGAGGCCGGCGACCTGACTGCTGCCGGGCACGTGCTGCACCACGTCGTGCGACAGGATCGAGCGCAGCGTGTCGACGTCGGCGGTGTTGAACGCCGCGTACCCGCGCCGGACCAGCTCCATGTGCGCGTCCTCGGCCGCCCCGATGCCCTCGGCTCGGCCGCGCGCGTACCGGGTGACCTCCGGCGAGTAGTCGTACATCACGCACGGTTCGTCGCCGAGCACCCAGGCGTCGTGGCCGGGCGGCAGGTCGAACAGGTCGCCCGCGGCCATGGTCAGCTCGGTGCCGTCGTCCAGCCGGACCTGCATCCGGCCCGACTCGATGTAGCCCAGGTGCCGGGTCTGGCAGCTGGCGGTGCCGGCGATCGGCGCGACGTCGGACGTCCACCGCCAGCCGGGCTCGAAGACTCCCCTGAGCACGGTGAGCCCCCCGGCGCTGCCGAGGATCGCGTGCCCGTGGTCGGCGAACGGGCGGCGTTCCCCGTCCCGCTCGAGGTTGCTGATGAGTGTGGTCATGCGGTGCCACCTCCGGCCGGTCGGAGCCGGGCGCCAGACTGCGTCCGGCTATGGGGACCGATCCTGGCACCACCGGCGGGCATGTGCCAGGGACGATTCGGACCGGCCGCGGCCAGCCCCGGCCCGATGTCCGGGTTGACCCCGCTCTGAGCCGAATCTCCCGGTGACGCAAGCAGATTCGCGATCAGTGCGGCAGCGGTGGCGGGGCCAGCTCGACCGGCCCGGCGACCGCCTCGACCCGGTTCAGCGCCTCGGCCACCCAGCCGGCCAGCGCGGCCGCGTCGAGCCCGCAGGGCAGGTCGGCCGCGCAGCCGGCGAGCCGGTCGCCGCCGCGGCGCAGCAACCGGGCCGCACCGCGCCGATTGCCCCGGGCGGCGTGGGTGATGCCCACCGCGAGCTGGGCCAGGCCCTGCCAGAGCGGCCGGTGCTCCGCCGGTGCGCACTTCCAGGCGGCTTCGAGCACCTCGTGCGCCTGGAACGGCCGGCCGGTGGCGAGCAGCCGATGGGCCTCGGCGAGCGTCTCGGCCGGCGGCAGCCGCAGGTCGTCCGGCAGCGGCGGGAGGCCCGCCACGCCGCGTGGCAGCGGCCGGCCCAGCGCGTCCCGATCCCGGGCGTTGCGTGGCCGGCCCCGCTCGTCG
The DNA here is from genome assembly GCA_035507775.1 of Jatrophihabitans sp. GTDB lineage: Bacteria > Actinomycetota > Actinomycetes > Mycobacteriales > Jatrophihabitantaceae > Jatrophihabitans_A. The sequence goes on along the minus strand of DATJNU010000037.1, from coordinate 6,711 downwards.
CGGTCCCGTCCGGCTGGGTTCGGTGCGGTCATCTCGGCATCCTCGTCGGTGGGCGGCCCTGCCACGGTAGCGCTCCGGACGCTGGCCGGTGCCGGATGGGGACCAATGCCCGTGGCCGGCCGCCGCCGGGGCGCCTAACGTCGGCTCCGGCGCCGAACGCAGGAGGACCGATGGCCGTGAGCGAGGCGGTTCCTGCCGTCCGCACCGAGGGATTGACCAAGCGGTTCGGAGCGGTGCTGGCGCTGGACGGGCTGGACCTGACCGTCGAGCGGGGCGAGGTCTTCGGCTTCCTCGGCCCGAACGGGGCGGGCAAGTCGACCACCATCCGGCTGCTGCTGCACCTCATCCGGCCGACCGCCGGCCGGGCCTGGCTGATGGGTGTCCCGGCCGGGGACGTCGAGCGGGCACACCGGCACGTCGGCTACGTGCCCGGCGACGTCGCGCTCTGGCCGCAGCTCACCGGCAGCGAGGCGCTGCGGCTGCTCGGCAACCTCTCCGGCGGGGTGGACGAGGGCTACCGGGACGAGCTGTGCCGGCGCTTCGAACTCGACCCGGCCCGGCGGATCGGCACGCTCTCCAAGGGCAACCGGCAGAAGGTGGCGCTGATCGCGGCGTTCATGCACCGGCCGGACGTGCTGCTGCTGGACGAGCCGACCGACGGGCTGGATCCGTTGAAGGAGGCCGAGTTCCAGCAGGTCGTGCGGGAGGCGGCCGAGCGCGGCCAGACCGTCTTCCTCTCCTCGCACCTCCTGGCCGAGGTGCAGGACCTCTGCTCCCGGGTGGCGATCCTGCGGGCCGGCCGGCTGGTCGAGGTGTCGACGCTGGCTGGCCTGCGGCAGCGGGGAATCACCATCTTCGACGTCTACTTCGACGGGCCGCTGCCGTCCTTCGCCGCGGTGCCGGGCGTGGTGTCGGAGCAGCCGTCCGACGGTGGGCTCCGACTGTCGGTGTCGGGCAGCCCGGCCGCGCTGCTCACCGCCCTCGGCCGGTACCCGGTGCGGTCGGTGCGCAGCCGGGAGCCGGACCTGGAGGAGGTGTTCCTCGGCTACTACGGCGTGCCGGACCGGCGATGACCGGGCCGGCAGTCGCCCCCGCGCCGGCCGTCACCGGGACCCCGGCCGCGCCACCGACGACCGCCCGGTGGGCGGGTTTTCGGCTGTCCTGGCGGCTGATCCGCCGCGGCGTGGTGCTGATGTGCCTGGCGGTCGCGGGCTACCTCGCGGTGGAGCTGGTGTCGTTCCGGATCGCCTACCCCGACCAGGCCTCCCGGCAGCGGCTGCTGTCGCTGTCCGGCTCGACCGCGGTGCGGATGCTGGAGGGCGTGCCGGCCGGCAGCAGCGCGGCGGGGCTAGCGGCCTGGGATGGTGGCTGGCTGCTGACGCTGATCCTGGCGGCCTGGGCGCTGCTCAGCGCCGTCCGGCTGACCCGCGGCGAGGAGGACGCGGGCCGGGCCGAGCTGGTGCTGTGCCGGCCGCCCACCGCGCGCCGGGTGCTGGCCGGCAGCCTGGCGGCGCTGGCGGCCGGGCTGGCCTGCCTCGCCGGCGCGGTGGCGCTGCCATTCCTGCTGCTCGGCGCGCCGGTGGCCGGGACGCTGCTCTGGGCCGGCGGGCTCTGGGCCTTCGGGACGGTGCCGGCCGCCCTGGGCGCGCTCGCCGGGCAGCTGCTGCAGCCCCGCCGGCGGGCCACCGCGCTCGGCCTCGGCGTGGTGGCCGGCCTGTTCCTGGTGCGGGCGGTGGCCAACAGCGCGCCGGACCGCCGCTGGCTGCGCACCGCCACCCCGTTCGGCTGGCTGGACCGGCTGCACGCCTTCGCAGGTGACCGGTGGCCGTGGCTGGCCGCCCCGCTCGCGCTGGCGCTGCTGCTCGGCGCCGCGGCGATCGGCCTGCGCGGCCGGCGCGACGCCGGGGCGGCGGTCTGGGCGGCCCCGGACTCGCGCCGGTCCCGGCCGCGGCTGCTGGGCGGCGCGGGCGCGTTCGGCTGGCGGCTGGGTGAGAGCACCCTGCTGGCCTGGGCACTGGCGCTGGGCGTGACGAGCCTGGTCTTCGGGCTGATGTCCGGCGCGGTGGTCGGTTACCTGCGCACGGACGCGACCTACCGCCGGCTGCTGGCCTCGATGGGGGTGGACGTGAGCGTGCCGGTGGTCGGGTTCCTCGGCTACCTGGCGGTGTTCCTGGCGCTGCCGCTGGCGGCGTTCCTGGGCTGGCGGCTCGGCGCGGCCCGGCAGGAGGAGGCCACCGGCCGGCTGGACAACCTGCTGGCCCGCGGGGTGCCGCGCCGGCGCTGGCTGGCGGTGACCGCCGGCCAGGCGGTCGGCGCGGTGACACTGCTGCTGGCCGGCTGCGCGCTGGCGCTGTGGTCGGGCGTCCGGCTGGCCGGGGTGCCGGTCGGCGCCGGCCAGGTGGTCGAGCCGGTGGCGGGCCTGCTGCCGCTGCTGGTGCTCTGCGCGGGGCTGGCGACGCTGGCCTTCGGGGTGGTGCCGCGGCTCACCACCGCGCTGCCGATCACGCTGGCGGTGCTCGGCTACCTGCTCGACACCTTCGGCGGCATGCTGCGCTGGCCGGCCGGGGTGCTGGCGCTCTCGCCGTTCCACCACCTGGCCCGGTTGCCCGCCGCGCCGCTGACCGCGACCGCGGCGCTGACCATGACCGGGCTGGGGCTGGCCGGCGCGGTGGCCGGCATCGCCGCGTTCGGCCGGCGGGACCTGACCGGGGCCTGAGCCGCAGCGGTCACTGCACCGCGAGCTCGCCCAACTCGGACCAGCCGTCCTGGTCGACGGCGGTGCTCACGATCCGCGGCGTCTCGGCCAGGTGCGGCGGCAGGGTGCGCCGGGCCGCGGCGAAGTGCTCGGACTCGACGTGCTGCCGGCCGGCCTCACCGTCCCGGAACGCCTCGACCAGCACGTACTCGGTCGCATCGTCCAGGCTGCGGGACCAGTCGAACCACAGGCAGCCGGGTTCCGCGCGGGTGGCCCGGGTGAAGTCCGCGGCGATCTCGGGCCAGCGCTCTGCGTCCTCGGGTCGCACCCGGAACTTGGCGGTGATGAAGATCATGGCGCCCCTCTCGGCTCGGTGCCTGGTTCGCTCCATCATCGCCGATCGGCTAGCTGGCACGGCTCTCAGCCTTTCGCCACCAGCGGAAAGCCGGAATGCCGCCCCTGACCCGGCCGGTTGCCCGACGCATGACTACCTGGGGATTCATCGGCAGCGGAAACATCGGCAGCACGGTCGCGCGGTTGGCGGTGGCCGCCGGACACGACGTCGTCATGAGCAACAGCCGCGGGCCCGAGACGCTCACCGAACTCGTCGGCGAGCTGGGCGACCGGGCACGGGCGGCGACCGCCGCGGAGGCCGCCCGGGCCGGCGACGTCGTCGTCGTGACGATCCCGCTGAAGAACTATCGCGACGTGCCGGTCGCCGAACTCGCCGGCAAGATCGTCATCGACACCATGAACTACTACCCCGAGCGTGACGGCCAGCTCGCGGCCCTCGACGCCGGGACCAGCACCTCGTCGGAGCTGCTGCAGGAGCAGCTGCCGGATTCGAAGGTGGTCAAGGGCTTCAACAACATCTTCTTCCGCCACCTGGGCGAGCTGGCCCGGCCGACCGGCTCGCCCGAGCGCAGCGCGCTGGCCATCGCCGGCAACGACGCCGCGGCCAAGCGCCGGGTCACCGAACTGCTGGACGAGCTCGGCTACGACACCGTCGACCTCGGGCAGCTCACCGAAGGCTGGCGCACCCAGCCCGACACGCCGGCCTACGGCCTGATGTACGCCGCCGACGAGCAGGACTGGCTGGCGGGCGCCCGGCCCGCCGATGCCGCGGAGGTCGCCAGCCGGGCCGCCGCGGCCGGCGAACGCCGCTAGCCCCAGGCCGCTCGTCCTCGGCCCGCCCGGCGCCGGTCCTCAGCCCGCTCGCTCCGCGGCCGCGGCCGGCACCGGCCCGGGTGCGCGGGCCGGTCGCAGCACGGCGGCCAGCCCGAGCACCACCAGCGCGCAGCACAGGTTGGCCGCGAGCGCCGCGGCGTAGACGTGGTGGAAGGCGGCGAGGCTGCCCGGCCGGGTGCTGGCGGCCATGATCGCGGCCAGGCCGGCCACCCCGACCGCGCCGCCGACCTGGCGGACCGCCAGCGTCATGCCCAGGCCGCCGGCGAACTTCAGCGGCGGGATGGTGCCCGCCGCCAGCGTCGACAGGCAGGTGAAGCCGAGCCCGAGCCCACCGCCACCGAGGATCGCGGCGGGCACCCAGCCGGCCCAGAAGTCCGGCCTGGACCCGAACAGCGACGAGGCCCAGATCGCGTTGCTGCCGGCGAACATCAGGCACCCGAGCACCGCCACCCGGACGTGCCGCCCCGGCCCGGTCACCCGGCCGGCGAGCAGCGCGCCGACCATCGAGGCGACCCCGCCGATGCTCAGCGCGCCGGCCGTCTCGAGCACCGTCCAGTGCCAGATCGCGGTGGCGAACAGCGGCGCGGCCAGCATCCAGACGAACATGGTCAGGCTGAGCAGGCCCAGCCCCAGGTTGGCCAGCCGGTAGACCGGGCTGCGCCAGACCCCCAGGTCGACCGCGGGCGCCCGGTGCCGCCGGGATCGCGCGATAGCCAGCACCGACAGCGCCAGCCCGAACGCGGCCAGCCCGAGCGTGCGGGGATCCGTCCAGCCCCAGCTGTCCCCCTCGGTCAGCGCGCTGACCAGGCAGGCGATGCCGACCCCGAGCCCGACGCTGCCGACCGGGTCGGGCAGCTGGTCGCCGGAGCCGCGGGTGTGCCGGGGCAGCACCGCCAGCCCGCCGAGCAGCAGGAGCAGCCCGAACGGCAGGTTGATGAAGAACACCGAGCGCCAGCCGAACACCCGCAGCAGCACGCCGCCCACCGACGGCCCGATCACCGACGAGAACCCGGCCGCCATCGACCAGGCACCGACCGCCCGCGGTATCCGCTCGCGTGGCGTGCTGGCCAGGATCAGCCCCAGCCCGGCCGGGATCATGCCGCCGGCCGCCGCGCCCTGCAGGAACCGGGCCGCGATCAGCCAGCCCACCGTGGGTGCCAGCCCGCAGCCGAGCGAGGCGATGGTGAAGGCCACCAGCGAGACCAGGAACACGGTGCGGCGGCCGATGCTGTCGGCGATCCGGCCCGCCGGGGCCAGCAGCGCGGCGAACAGCACCGCGTACCCGCTGACGATCCAGGTCAGGGTGTTGATCGAGGCGTGCGGAAAGTCCTTGCCGATATCGGGAAACGCCAGGTTCACCACCGAGAAGTCGAGGAACGCGATGAACGTGGTGCCGCTGCACAGGGCCAGCACCCGCGCCGGATCCACCGGGGGTTGCGTCGTGGTCATGCTCCTCCTCCAGCCATCCGCCCGGTCGCCGCCCGACAGCATCGCACCGATGGTGCCGGGCCGCGCGGCCGAGCGGGTTCAGCCCACCGCGTGCAGGTAGTCGGCGATCCGGGTGCGCACCCGCGGCAGCGCGACGATATCGAAGTGGCCGGCGCCGTCGACGAACTCCAGCTGCGACCCGGGCCACCCGGCGTGCAGCCGCTCGGCGTTCTCCGGTGGCACGTAGTCGTCCTTCTCGCCGTGCAGCACCAGGCCGGGCACCCCGAGCGCGGGCACCACCTCGACCGGCGACAGCTCGGTCCAGACCTCCGCGCCGAGCCGGCCGGAGATCCGGTCGGCCACCGCGCGCTGCTGGGCGTCGTCGAGGGCGAAGAACTCGGCGAACTTCTCGAGCAGGAACCGCATGGTGGACGGCGCCGAGATCGACACCACCGCCCGCGGCCGGATGCCGCCGTCGCAGGCGGCCAGCGTCCAGAGCCCGCCGAGCGAGTGGCCGATCACCGCGTGCAGCTCGTCGAACCGGCCGGCCACGCCGCGGATCACGTCGCGCACCTCGATCGGGTCGGTGCTCTCCCCCAGCGCCTCGCCGTGGGCCGGGGCGTCGAACAGCACCACCTGATACCCCTGTTCCAGCAGGGTTTCCGCGATCGGAGCCATGCTGCCGAGGTTGCTCCGGACGCCGTGCACGTGCAGCACCGTCGGCCCGCTGCCGCACTGGTAGTACTTGTAGAACCGGCCCGCCACCCGGACCGTGTGCGACTGGCAGCGGTTGAGGAAATCCTTCGTCGGCGGGTCGTGCGGCAGCTTCGGGATGCGGAAGAACTCCGCGGTGAGGCGGTCGGGGTCGAGGCTCATCCGGTGGCTCCCTAGTTCGCCAGCGCCGTCAGGCATTCCTTGGCCCGCTCGGGCAGCACGTACTCGCCGTCGGCCTCGATCCGGTCGTAGACCCGTTCGACCCGCTCGTAGTGGTCGTCGAGGTTCTGGTCGAGCAGGTGGTACTCGGACTTGTTGTAGACGCCGAACTGCAGGTCGGTCATCAGCCCGAACGGGTCGATGTCCTCGGTGTGCCGACTGCCGAAGACCAGCCGCAGGAACTCGTCCAGGTCCTCATAGCCCAGCGTGGCGACGAGGAACTCCAGCGACGCGCGCTTGCGCCTGATCTGGTGGGCCCGCTCGTCCGGGTCGACGATGAAGTCCAGGCCGCCGGTCATGCCGGGCGGGTAGTGCACCCGGTTGAAGCAGCGGAAGTCGATGGTCAGCCGGTCCTTCGGCGAGCTGGGCAGGGTGCCGTCGCCGTGCGCGCGGTAGTTGTCGAAGACCAGCGCGTCGCCGACCCGGGAGTCGCAGTAGTAGCCGGGCGACGGCGTGTCGGCGTAGCG
>DATJNU010000036.1:0-7321 GCA_035507775.1 Jatrophihabitans sp. | reverse complement strand
GGGGCTGGCCGGTGACCATCGTGGCGCTGGCCTACCTCGGCCTGATGCTGCTGAACGTGGTGGTGCCCACCGGCCTGACCAGCCCGCGCGGCTACTTCAACCTGGACTGGATCACCCTGGTGGTGATGGTGATCGTCGCGCTGGTGGGGCTGGTGGTGTTCCTGCTCGGGCATCCCGACCGCCGGGTGCGGGTGCACCTGCACGACGACACCGAGCCGACCGGCGCCGAAAGAGCGTGAGCCGACCGGCGCCAACGGGTGTAGCCGGCAGCGGTTGCGGAGGGTCTGCCACCGCGGAAGTGGCAGACTCTCCGCACTCGGGTAGAGGAGGTCAGCAGCCACGACGACCGGCCGGCTGGAGGCGTTCACCGATGGCGTCATCGCCATCCTGATCACGGTCATGGTGCTGGAGCTCAAGGATGGGGACGGGACGAGTTGGCATGCGCTGCACACCATCCTGCCGACGGTGCTCACCTACGTGCTCAGCTTCGTCTACCTCGGCATCTACTGGAACAACCACCACCACATGCTGCAGGCCACCGAGCGGGTGACCGGCATGGTGCTGTGGGCGAACCTGCACCTGCTGTTCTGGCTGTCGCTGGTGCCGGCCACCACCAGCTGGATGGGTCGCAACCACTTCGCCGAGGTGCCGGTGGCGGTCTACGGCATCGTGCTGCTGGCTGCCGCTATCGCGTACTTCATCCTGCAGACGCTGATCATTCGCGCCCAGGGCGACGACTCGACGCTGGCCCGCGCGGTCGGCCGGGACTGGAAGGGCAAGCTGTCGCCGGTGCTCTACGTCTCGGCCATCGTGCTGGCCTTCCTCGACCGGTGGCTGGCGGTGGCCCTCTTCGTCGTGGTGGCCGCGATCTGGTTCATCCCGGACCGGCGCGTCGAGCACCTGCTGACGACGCGCTAGTCAGAACCGGTCGCGGCGCTCGTCGCGGCGGTCCTCCCGCCGGTCCTCCCGGTCGTCGCGGCGGTCCTCCCGGCGGTCGCGCCGCCGGTTGACGCCGTGTGCCACCACCACCGCGCCACCCACCGCCATCGCGGTCCGGCGCCTGCGTCGTGCTGCCAGTGGCATGTCAGTCTCCTTCGGCTTCGACATCCGCCGCCGACGATGGCTCGGCGTCCGCCTCGGCCGCGGCGATCACGGCCTGGATCGGAATGCGCCCACTCGCCACCAGCTGCCCACCGGCGTGGCGGACCGCGCTGCCGAACGGGGCGGCCCACAGGTTCTCCCAGACCAGCACCACGGCCGACGTCGCGGGGTCCATCGTCTCGGCGAGATCGAGCACATCCTGCTCGGAGAGCACCATCGCCAGTTCCGTCTCGAACGCGCGGAAGTCGCCCAGCTCGCCACCGGTCAGGTCGATCGCCTCGTACGGCTCGACCGTGCCGTCCGCGCCCTTGCGCAGGAAGAGCAGGTCGAGCACCCGCACCAGGCCCCGGTCGACGTAGTCCTTGAGCACCGGCGCCACCTGGCCCTGGCCGAAGTCCGGGCCCGGGAACTCCACCACCACCCAGTCGACCGGTCCCAGCTGATCGATCTCCATCGCCGTCGCGGTCATCGCCGCCCTCCTCGCCTCACATTTGGCTCGCTCATGCAAACCCTGCCCCGGTCGCGGGCCGGTTCCCTCATCCGTCCGGGGTGATCCGGGGCAGGGGCGAGGAGGCCGAGACTCGCGCCGAGGACCGGTATGCGACAGGCATCGGCACAGTAGGGGGATCAGCCATGAGCATGAACGCACTCTCGACCACGGTGGCCGTCTATCCGGACCTGGCCACCGCCGAGCAGGACTGGGCGGCGCTGGAGGCCTCGACCAAGACCATCGACCTGGCCGACGCGGCACTGGTGACCCGGGACGCCGAGGGCGAGGTGCACAGCGTGCACCGGCACGCCCACCACGGCTGGGGCAAGGGTGCGGTGGCCGGCGGCGTGATCGGCCTGCTCTTCCCGCCGGCGATCCTGGCCGGCGCCGCGGTCGGCGCGGCCGGTGGCGGCGTGGTCGCCCGGCTGAGCCGCAGCTTCGACCGGCGCGACATCAAGGAACTCGGCGAGGTGATGGATCGCGGCGAGATCGCGCTGGTGGCGATCACCGCCGAGGAATCCATCCCGCAGCTCTACAAGGTGCTCGCCGGAACCAAGGAGATCCTCTCCCGCGGCAACATGCCGGCTCACGACCTGCAGGTCGAGATGGACTCCGCTGGACTCAACGCCTGAAACGCTTCAACCGGCTGGGAAGGGTGGTGGGTCGTGGTAGGTGTGGAGCGGCAGCGGGTCGCCGAGATCGACCAGGCAGGCTGGCGGCGGTGGGGACCGTACCTCAGCGAGCGGCAGTGGGGGACGGTGCGCGAGGACTCCAGCGCGGGCGGGGACGCCTGGTCGGCGTTCACCCACGACCAGGCGCGCTACCGGGCCTACCGCTGGGGCGAGGACGGGCTGGCCGGGGTCTGCGACGAGCGCCAGCAGCTGTGCCTGGCGCTGGCGCTGTGGAACGGCCGGGATCCGGTCCTGAAGGAAAGGCTGTTCGGGCTCACCAACGGCCAGGGCAACCATGGCGAGGACGTCAAGGAGTGCTACTACTACCTCGACGCCACGCCGACCGCGTCGTACCTGAAGATGCTCTACAAATACCCGCAGGCGGAGTTCCCGTACGACGACCTGGTCGCCACCAACGCCGCGCGGGACCGGACCCAACCCGAGTACGAGCTGCTCGACACCGGCATCTTCGACGACGGCCGGTACTTCGACGTGCTGGTCGAGTACGCCAAGGCCACCCCGGAGGACCTGCTGCTGCAGGTGACCGTGCACAACCGCGGCCCGGACGATGCCGAGCTGCACGTGCTGCCCACGCTGTGGTTCCGGCACACCTGGTCGTGGGCGGGCGGCACCGAGGTGCCGGAGCTGCGCGCCGACCCGGCGGCCGGCGGCGGGACAGCGATCAGGGCCGAGCACCCCGAGCTCGGCGTCCGGTGGTGCTACAGCGACCGGTCGGTGCCGGCCCTGGTGACCTGCAACGAGACCAACAACGAGCGGATGTTCGGCTCGGCCAACGACACCCGCTACGTCAAGGACGGCATCGACCGGGCCGTGGTGCACGACGATGCGGAGGCGGTCGACCCGGCCGGCGCCGGCACCAAGGCGGCGCTGCACCACTGGCTGACGGTGCGGGCCGGGCAGAGCGCCACGCTGCGGTTGCGGCTGACCGACGCCGAGCCGGACGGTGACCCGTTCGCCGACTTCGACCGGGTGCTGGCCAACCGGCGGCTGGAGACCGACGCGTACTGGGACGAGATCCTGCCCACCGAACTCGACGCCGACGAGCGGCTGATCGTCCGGCAGGCGATGGCCGGCATGCAGTGGTCGAAGCAGTACTACGGCCTGGACGTCGAACGCTGGCTGGCCGAGCACGGCGCCGACCCGCTCGGCACCAGCGACCTGCGCAACCACGACTGGCGGCACTTCATCGCCGAGGACGTCATCTCGATGCCGGACGCCTGGGAGTACCCGTGGTTCGCCGCCTGGGACCTGGCCTTCCACGCCGCCACCTTCGCCCCGTTCGACGTGGGTTTCGCCAAGAACCAGCTGCGGCTGCTGCTCGATCACCGCTACCTGCACCCGAACGGGCAGCTGCCGGCCTACGAGTGGAACTTCTCCGACGTCAACCCGCCGGTGCACGCCTGGGCCACGCTGTTCGTCTACGAGCTGGAGAAGATGCTGCACGGCACGGCGGATCGGGCGTTCCTGGAGGACTCGTTCGGCAAGCTGACGCGCAACTTCGGCTGGTGGCTCAACCGCAAGGACGCCGACGACCGCAACGTGTTCCAGGGCGGCTTCCTCGGGCTGGACAACATCGGCGTCTTCGACCGCAGCGCACCGCTGCCGACCGGTGGCCGGATCGATCAGGCCGACGGCACCGCCTGGATGGCGCTGTACTGCCAGACCATGGTGCAGATCGCGGTCGAGCTGGCCCGGGACAACCCCGCCTACCTGGAGTCGGCCCGCTCGCTGCTGGAGAACTTCGCCTGGATCTCGGCGGCGATGAACCACCTCGGCCCGGACGGGGTGAGCATGTGGGACGAGGAGGACGGGTTCTTCTACGACCTGCTGCGCAAGCCGGACGGCACCAGCCAGCCGCTGAAGGTGCGCTCGCTGGTCGGGCTGATGCCGCTCGCGGCGGCGACGGTGCTGCCGGCCGAGCTGCGGACGGAGTTCGGCGGCCTGGTCGACGAGGCGCGGCAGTTCTTCCAGCGGCATCCGGCGGTGCTGGCCGCCATCCCGCGGCACGGCAGCCAGTTGGACAGCGACGGCCCGGTAATCTTCGCCCTCTTCGACGACCAGCGGCTGCGCCGGATCCTGGCCCGGCTGTTGGACGAGGAGGAATTCCTCGGCCCGCATGGCATCAGGTCGATCTCGCGCTGGCACCTCGACCACCCGTACGTGCTGCGGGTCGACGACCAGGAGTACCGGGTCGGCTACCTGCCGGCCGAGTCGGACACCGGCATGTTCGGCGGCAACTCCAACTGGCGCGGGCCGGTCTGGGTGCCGATGAACCTGCTGATCCTGCGCGCGCTGCTCAGCCTGCACGGCTACTACGGCGAGGACTTCACGGTGGAATGCCCGACCGGCTCGGGCCAGCAGCGCAACCTCTACGAGGTGGCCGAGCATCTCAGCGACCGGCTGCTCAGCACCTTCCGCACCGACGACCACGGCAACCGGCCGGTGCACGGCGGCCAGCGGCTGGCGCAGCAGGACGAGAACTTCCGCGATCTGCTCCTGTTCTACGAGTACTTCCACGGCGACAACGGTGCCGGCATCGGGGCCAGCCACCAGACCGGCTGGACCGGGGCCGTCGCGCTGCTGCCGCTGCTCTTCCACGGCCGGGCCGCGGAGAGCCTCCGGTCGGGCCGGGGGCTGTTCGTCCCGGCCCGACCGGAGGTAGCGCCGCCGCAGGCACCGGAACGCCCGGCGCGCCGTTCGGCGAAGAAGCAGCCGGCGGGTGCCCGATGACCGGCTGGCCGCACCGTCCCGTCATCTACGAGGTCAACACCGCGGTCTGGCTGACCGAACTCTCGCGCCGGGCCGGGCACCGGCTCACCCTGGCCGGGGTGAGCCCGGACGACTGGGCCGCGGTCACGCCGGCCGGGGTGGACGCGGTCTGGCTGATGGGCGTGTGGCAGCGCAGCCCGGCCGGGTTGGCGGTGGCGACCGCCAACCCGGAGCTGCAGGCCTCGTTCGCCGAGGCGCTGCCCGACCTGCAGCCGGCGGACGTGATCGGATCGCCCTACTGCGTCAGGCAGTACGAGGCCGACGCGCGGTTCGGCGGCCGGGCCGGCCTGGCCGCCGCCCGGGCCGCGCTGGCCGAGCGCGGGGTGCGGCTGGTGCTCGACTACGTGCCGAACCACGTCGCGCCGGATCATCCCTGGGTGGCCACCGAGCCGCAGCTCTTCGTCACCGGCGACCCGGAGGACGCGCAGAAGGAACCGGCCGGCTGGGCCGAGATCAGGGGCCGGGTGTACGCGCACGGCCGGGACCCGTACTTTCCACCGTGGCCGGATGTGCTGCAGCTGAACGCGTTCTCCACCGCGTTGCGCTCGGCCACCGCCCGCACGCTGTCCGACATCGCCGACCAGTGCGACGGGATCCGCTGCGACATGGCGATGCTGATGACCAACCCGGTCTTCGAGCGCACCTGGCGCGGGCTGGTCGGGCCCGCGCCGGCGCAGGAGTTCTGGCCGCAGGTGTTCGGCGAGCTCCGGGCCCGGCATCCCGAGACGGTCCTGATCGCCGAGGCGTACTGGGATCTGGAGTGGACGCTGCAGCAGCAGGGTTTCGACTTCTGCTACGACAAGCGGCTCTACGACCGGCTGCTCGGCGAGGGGCCGGAGTCGGTGCGCGGGCACCTGCAGGCCGACCTCGACTACCAGGCGCGGCTGGTGCGGTTCCTGGAGAACCACGACGAGCCCCGGGTCGCGGCCACGGTGCCGATGGCGGAGGAACGAGCCGCGGCTCTGGCGATCGCGACGCTGCCGGGTGCGACGCTGTGGCACGAGGGGCAGTTCGAGGGGCGCCGGGTGCGGCCGCCGGTGTTCCTGGCCCGCCGGCCGGACGAACCGCTCGACGCCGAGCTGGCCGGCTGGTACCGGCGGCTGCTGGCCACGGTGGCCGAACATGCCATCCGGCAAGGGGAGTGGCGGCTGCTGGAGGTGACCGGCTGGCCGGACAACCAGAGCTGCCGCAACCTGCTGGCCTGGAGCTGGTCTGCCGAGGCGGGCAGGCACCTGGTCGTCGTCGACTACTCGGACGCGCCGGCGCAGGGCCGCGTCCGGCTCGGGTTCGCCGACCTGGCCGGCCGGGGCTGGCGGCTGGCCGAGCTGCTCACCGGGCAGGACTACGACCGCGACGGCGACGAGCTGGCCGGCCCCGGGCTCTACGTGGAGCTGGCGCCCTGGCAGTGCTACCTGTTCGAGATCGCGCCACGATGACCAGGGCTGCCGTGCCGAACCCCCGCGCGGTGGTGCTGCCGCTCGCGCTGGCCCAGTTCATTGCCAGCTACGCCGGGTCGAACATGAACGTCGCGATCAGCACCATCGCCGGCGACATCGGCACCACGGTGCGCGGCATGCAGACCACCATCACGCTCTTCACGCTGACCATGGCCTCGCTGATGATCCCGGGCAGCAAGCTGACCGACATCTGGGGTCGCAAGGTCTGCTTCGCCTGGGGCCTCGGGGTGTACGGGGTCGGGGCGTTCCTGGCCCTGCTGTCACAGGGCATCGGCCTGATGATCTTCGGCTACTCGGCGCTGGAGGGCATCGGCTCGGCGCTGATGATCCCGCCGGTCTACATCCTGATCACGGTGGTCTTCACCGACGTCAAGACGCGGGCCAAGTACTTCGGGGTGGTGAGCGGTGCCGGTGGGCTGGGCGCCGCGGCCGGGCCGCTGGTCGGTGGCCTGATTACCACCACGATCAGCTGGCGGGCCTCGTTCGGCCTGCAGGTGCTGGTGGTCGGCTACATCCTGCTGCTGTCGCGCAAGCTGGTGGACCCGCCCCGGCTTGGCCCGGCGCCGCGGTTCGACCTGCTCGGCGCGATCCTGTCCGCACTCGGAATGTTCTTCGTGGTGCTGGGGATCCTGCAGTCCGGCAAGTACGGCTGGTTCGTCTCGATGCAGCCGTTCGAGGTGGCCGGCAAGACGATCATCCCGAAGGGCGGCATGTCGCCGATCTGGATCTTCATCGCGATCGGCGCGATCATCCTCGGGCTGTTCTTCTGGCACATCCGGGCGGCCGAACGCAAGGGCAAGCAGCCGCTGCTG
>DATJNU010000035.1:0-44450 GCA_035507775.1 Jatrophihabitans sp. | reverse complement strand
GTTTCCCGTGCCGGTGTAGTCCATGTAGAACTGCGGGTCGTCGTCGACGAGCCGGTAGTAGGCGGCGTTGTCGATGCCTCGGAACGACAACGTCGGGCCGAGGTGGTTGCCCTCACCGGTGTGGTTGTAGACGACGTCGAGGATCACCTCGATGTCGGCGGCGTGCAGGGCCCGCACCATCGCCTTGAACTCCTGCACCTGGCCGCCCGGGTTGTGCGAGGAGCTGTACTTCGAGTCCGGCGCGAGGAAACCGATCGTGTTGTAGCCCCAGTAGTTCGACAGGCCCTTGTCCTGCAGGGTGGAGTCGTTGGCGAAGTGGTGCACCGGCATCAGCTCGATGGCGGTGACCCCGAGCGACTTCAGATGCTCGATCACCGCCGGGTGGGCCACCCCGGCGTAGGTGCCGCGCATCTCCTCCGGCACCGCCGGGTGGCGCTCGGTGAGGCCCTTGACGTGCGCCTCGTAGATCACCGTGTCGGCGTACTGGCGCTTCGGCGGGCGGTCGGTGCCCCAGTCGAAGAACGGGTTGATGACGACCGATTTGGGCATGTGCGGTGCGGAATCGTCGTCGTTGCGGCTGTTCTCGTCGCCGAAGTTGTAGCCGAACAGCGACTGGTCCCAGGCGAAGTGCCCGTCGATGGCCTTGGAGTACGGGTCGAGCAGCAGCTTGTTCGGGTTGCACCGGTGGCCGGCGGCGGGCTCGTACAGGCCGTGCACCCGGTAGCCGTACCGCTGGCCGGGCTCGATGCCCGGGATGAAGCCGTGCCAGACCAGGCCGTCCACCTCGGGCAGGTCGATCCGGGTCTCGGACCCGTCGGCGTCGAAGAGGCACAGCTCGACCCGGTCGGCCACCTCGCTGAACAGGGCGAAATTGGTTCCGGAGCCGTCATAGGTCGCGCCCAGGGGGTAGGCGGTACCGGGCCAGATCTGCATGGAGCTCCCTGCGGTCGGGTGTCGCTGCGGTGTGCGATGACCTGAATGCCGTGCCGGCTGGTTGGGGCGTGCATTCGATCCTAATGAGCCATGCCCGGTCGGCGGCCCGGCTAACCAGGGTGGCCGGGTGAGGTAGCTTTCTTCTCACGGCTTAGCCAGCAGCCACCGGCCGCGGCGGTGGCGTCGCGAGTGACCCGACAGGACGTCCCGTGACCGAGCGCGGTGCCCGTCGCATCCCTGACTCCCCTTCGAACTCCGGCCGTCCGGTGGACGCCGCCTTCCGGCCCAGCTGGGCCGGTGTCGTGGTGCCCGCCCGGGACGAGGCCGAGCTGTTGCCCGCCTGCCTGCGCAGCCTCGCCGTGGCGGCGGGGCACTGCCCGGTGCCGGTGCGGATCGTGGTGGCGCTGGACCGCTGCGCCGACGGCAGCGACCGGGTGGTCGAGGCGCTGGCCCGGGACGGGGTGCCGGTGCGCGCCGTCGCCGCCGAGCTGCCCGGCGTCGGCGCGGCCCGGGCGGCCGGCGTCCGGGCGCTGCTGGCCGAGGCCGGCGCCGCCGGGGTGCCGGTCGGCGAGGTCTGGCTGGCCACCACGGACGCCGACTCCGAGGTGCCGCCACACTGGCTGGCCCACCAGCTCGGCCACGCGGCGCGCGGGGCGCGAGCGGTGGTCGGCACCGTCCGGGTCGGCGACTGGTCCCCGCAGCCGCCCGGGGTGGCCGAGCGGTACGCCCGCCGCTACCGGGCCGAGCACGGTCACCGGCACCTGCACGGGGCGAACCTGGGCTTCACCGCGTCGAGCTATCTCGGGGTGGGCGGCTTCGCCGAGCTGGCCTCGGACGAGGACGTCGACCTGGTCACCCGGCTGGCGGACGCCGGCACCGAGCTGGTCTGGGTCGCCGACCTGGCCGTCACCACCAGTGCCCGGCGGGTGGGCCGGGCGCCGGCGGGCTTCGCGCAGCACCTGGCCGAACTCGCCACGTGCGGCACCGAGCAGGAGCAGGAGGCCTTCGATGTCGGATGATCCGGCCGCGACCGAGTTGGGCAGGCGGTTCGCCGAGCTGGTGGCCGGCGGCCCGCTGCCGCTGCCCGGCGCGGGGGCCACGCCGCGGCGCTGGCGACGGCTGGCCGAGGTGGCCGCCGAGGACCTGGCGCTGGCCAAGCTGTACGAGAGCCACGCCGACGCCCTCGCCATCCAGGCCGAGCTGGCCGCCGCCCCACCGCCGGCCGGCAGCAGCTGGGCGGTGTGGGCCGCCGAGCCGCCGCAGGCCCGGCTGGCGGTGCGGCCGGCCGCGGACGGGGTCACCCTGCACGGCCGCAAGGCCTGGTGTTCCGGCGCCCGGACGGTCAGCCACGCGCTGGTCACCGGCTGGACCGATGACGGCGAGCAGCAGCTGGTCGCGGTCCGGCTGACCGAGCCCGGCATCGCGGTGCACGAGGGCAGCTGGCAGGCGGTCGGCATGGGCCGGGTGGACACCCCGGACCTGACCTTCGACGGGGTGCCGGGGGTGCCGGTGGGCCGGCCGGGTGGCTACCTGGACCGTCCCGGCTTCTGGCACGGTGGCTGCGGCATCGCGGCCTGCTGGTACGGCGGCGCCCTGCCGCTGGCCCGGGCGGTGCTCGCGCGGGTCGCCGACCGGGACGATCCGCACGCCGCGGCGCACCTCGGCCAGTTGGACGTGGCACTGCGCTCGGTGCGGGCGCTGCTGGCCGAGACGGCCGGCTGGATCGACGCCCACCCGGCGGCGCCGGCAGCCGAGGCGGCGCTCCGGTTGCGGGCCGCAGCCGACGGCACCGCGCGCCGGGTGCTCGACCTGGCCGGCCGGGCGCTCGGTGCCGGACCGCTGTGCCGGGACCGGGCGGTGGCCCGGCAGTTCGCCGACCTGCCGGTCTTCATCCGGCAGACCCATGCCGAGCGTGACCTGGCCGAGCTCGGGCGGGCCGTCGCCGCCACCGGCGCCGGGTGGCAGCTGTGACCGGCCGGCCCGCGGCCGAGTTCGCCGACCGCCGCATCGCGGGCACCGGCACCGGCGAACGGGCCTGGCACGGCTGGCCGGGCTGGCGGACCGGCACCGCCGCCGGGCTGGCCGAGCTGGTGCCCGACGGTGCCCGGCTGGTGGTCGTCGCGCCGCATCCGGACGACGAGACGCTCGGCTGCGGCGGCCTGCTGCACGACGCCGCCCGGGCCGGCCGCGAGGTGCGGCTGGTGGCGGTGACCGCGGGCGGCGGCAGTCACCCCGGCTCGACCCGGTGGCCGCCGGCCGAGCTGGTGGCCCGGCGCCGGGCCGAGCGTGCCGCCGCGCTGGCGCGGCTGGGGCTGCCCGGCTGCCCGGTGCACGAGCTGGACCTGCCGGACGGCGCGGTCACCCGGCACCGGGACGAGCTGGCCGGCGCGGTCCGCGCGCTGTGCCGGCCCGGCGACGTGTTGGTGGCCCCCTGGCGCTACGACGGGCACCCCGACCACGAGGCGACCGCCGAGGCGGTGCTGGCGGCCGCGCCGGCCGGCACCGTGCTGCAGGTGCCGATCTGGGGCTGGCACTGGGCCCGCCCGGAGGCCGGCCAGCTGCCCGAACGCCCCCTGCTCTTCGCGCCGGCGCCGGACGCGCTGCGTGCCAAACGCCGGGCGGTGGCCGAGTTCACCTCGCAGCTGTCGGCGGATCCGAGCACCGGGGCGGCGCCGGTGCTGCCGAGCTGGGCGCTGTCGCGGTGGCTGCGCGGGGTCGAGGTGTTCCTGCCATGACCGAACAGGACCTGGAGTACGTGCGGCAGATGTACGCAGCGTCCGACGACCCGTGGCGGATCGCGGACGGGTTCTACGAGCGGCGCAAGCGGCAGGTGCTGCTGGCCTGCCTGCCACAGGAGCGCTACGCCTCGGCGTTCGAGCCGGCCTGCGCCGCGGGCGAGCTGAGCGTGCTGCTGGCCGAGCGCTGCGACCGGCTGCTGGCCGCCGACGTGGCCCCCCGCGCGGTGGAGCTGACCGCCGCCCGGCTGGCCGGCCGCCCCGGCGCCCGGGCAGAGCGGCTGGCCGTCCCGCAGGACTGGCCGGCGGAGCGGTTCGATCTCGTGGTGTTGAGCGAGTTCGGCTACTACCTGCCCAGAGCGAGCTGGCAGCGGCTGGTCGAGCGCGCCGCGGCCGCACTCGTCGGCGACTGGACGGTGATCGCGTGCCACTGGCGATCACCCTTCGCCGAAAGGCTGATTGAGACCGACCAGCTGCACGAGGACCTGGTCGCGGGGCTGCCCGGCCGGCATGCGGTGCGGCTGCTGGACGAGGACTTCCGGCTGGACGTCCTCACCGGCCGGGCCGGCACGGTGGCCGAGCGGGACGGGCGGGGCTGAGCCCGCGCCGTCCCGCCCGCGCTCAGGCCTCCGGGTCGTCGTCGGTGGTGCGCGGCAGCGGCGGGATCTCGGGCAGTGGCGGCACGGTCGGCGGCGCGTTGACGTCCAGCGGCGCGCTCAGGTGCAACGGTTCGGACAGGCCCTCGTGCGCCGAGAGGCTGTCCGGGTCGGTGTCGGAGGCGCGCAGGTTCGCCGCCTCGGGCTGCGTGGCGGCCGGTGGCAGGTTCGAGTCGAACCAGCCCTCGGTCGAGATCTCTCCGGCCGCGGCGCCGGACCCGGCGTTCGGACCGGCCCCGTTGCCAGCTGTGCCGTTGCCGCCCGTGCCGTTGCCACCGGTAGAGGTGGCCGCCAGCCAGGACGGCACGCCCGGGCTGCCCTCGCCCGAGCCGCCGGCACCGCCGGCCAGCCCGGCCAGCCCTTCGAGGGCCTTGGAGAACTCGCTCGGCACGATCCACATCTTGTTCGCGTCGCCCTGGGCGATCTGCGGCAGCGTCTGCAGGTACTGGTAGGCCAGCAGCGCCGGGTCCGGCTTGGCCGCGTGGATGGCGTTGAAGGTGGTCTCGATGGCCTTGGCCTGGCCCTGCGCGCTGAGGTACTTGGCCGCCCGCTCACCCTCGGCGCGCAGGATCCGGGACTGCCGCTCGGCCTCGGCCGCGAGGATGGCCGCGGTCTTGGAACCCTCGGCGGCCAGGATCTGCGCGGCCTTCTGGCCCTCGGCGGTCTTGATGGACGACTCCCGCTGGCCCTCGGCGGCCAGGATGATGGCCCGCTTGTCGCGGTCGGCGCGCATCTGCTTCTCCATCGCGTCCCGGATCGACGGCGGCGGCTCGATGGCCTTGATCTCCACCCGGGCCACCCGGATGCCCCACGGCCCGGTCGCCTCGTCGAGCACGCCGCGCAGCTGGCTGTTGATGCTGTCCCGGCTGGTGAGCGTCTGCTCCAGGTTCAGCGCGCCGACCACGTTGCGCAGCGTGGTGATGGTGAGCTGCTCGACCGCCTGGATGTAGTTCTGGATCTCGTAGGTGGCCGAGCGGGGATCGGTCACCTGGAAGTAGATCACCGAGTCGATGCCCACGGTGAGGTTGTCGGAGGTGATCACCGGCTGCGGCGGGAAGCTGACCACCTGCTCGCGCATGTCGATGAGCGGGCGCATCCGGTCCACGAACGGGACCAGCACCGCGACGCCGGGCCCCTGGGTGCGGGTGTAGCGGCCGAGCCGCTCGACCACCGCCGAGCGGGCCTGCGGGACGATCCGCACGCTGCGCAGCAGCGTGCCGATCACCAGGACGGCCAGGATGATGACGACGATGAGAGCCGGATCCATTAGAGAATCACCTTATCTTGTATGGGTTGTCGTGGGAGCTGTCCCAGACCACCGCGGTCGCGCCGGCGATTTCGATGACCTGCACCGTGGTGCCGGCCTCGATGACCTGCTTGTGGTCGGAGGCGCGCGCCGACCATTCCGAACCGTTCAGCCGGACCCGGCCGCCGGCGGCGTCCACCCGGCTGAGCACGATGGCTTCCTTGCCGACCAGCGCGTCGGTCCCCATCGGGTGCTCGTGCGCGGTCAGGTGGCGCTTGGCGACCGGACGGACGGCCACCAGCAGCGCCAGCGCGCCGCCGATCGCCACCGCGACCTGCACCGCGGGCGGCAGGCCGACCGCGGCGGTCGCCGAACCGGCGAGCGCGCCCCCGGCCAGCATGATCAGCACGAGGTCGAGCGAGAGCGCCTCGGCGCCGGCCAGGACCGCAGCCAGGATCAGCCAGATCAACCACGCATCCATGACTTCATGGAACCACGAGATCACACCGCCGGCCGGTGATTTGCCGGCGGGGTCGTGCTCGTCATAGGTCACTATGAACTGGTGTTGAGTTCGCTGGCCCCGGCCCGGCGCCGGCTGGCGCTGATCCTGCTGGCCGCCGCGCTGGTGGCGGCCCTGGTGCTGGTCGTGCTGGCGGTGCTGCCGGCCACCCGCGGTCACCGGGGCGCCGACCCGGCCGCCGCGGCGCAGGACCGGCCGGGTCCGGTGCTGCTGGTGCCCGGCTACGGCGGGTCGACCTCGAGCCTGGCCGGCCTGGCCGCCCGGCTGCGCGCGACCGGCCGGGACGTCACCGTGGTGCGGCTGCCGGGCGACGCCGAGGGTGACCTGGGCCAGCAGGCCGCCGTGCTGGACTCGGCCGTCCGGGCCGCGCTGCGCCGCACCGGAGCCGCCTCGGTGGACCTGGTCGGCTACTCGGCCGGCGGGGTGGTAGCCCGGCTCTGGGCCAAGGACGATCGCGGGGCCGCCGTGGCCCGCCGGGTGGTCACGCTCGGCTCGCCGCAGCACGGCACCGAGCTGGCCGCGCTGGGCTCGCTGGTCGGTGGGGCCTGCCCGATCGCCTGCCAGCAGCTGGTGCCGGCCAGCCCGCTGCTGGCCGCGCTCAACACCGCCCCGGAGCTGCCGCCCGGCCCGGTCTTCGTCTCGCTGTACTCGGCCACCGACGGCGTGGTGCTGCCGCCGGACTCGGCCCGGCTGGCCGGCGCGCTGAACGTCGAGCTGCAGCAGGTGTGCCCGGCCGCGGCCACCGTGCACGGCCAGCTGCCGACCGATCCGCTGGTGCAGGCGATGGTGCTCGCCGAGCTGACCGCCGGCCCGGCCCGGCAGTTCACCGCCGCCGACTGCGCGGCGCTCAGCTCGTGACGTCCTTGGTGGCGAAGTTCGCCCAGGCGGCGCCGAGGAACACGGCGACGTACACCGCCTGCAGCGCCACCCCGCGGATCACGTTGCGCCACAGGATCGGATCCCGGTACAGGTCGATGAACGACAGCCAGTATCGGGTCGGCAGGTACGGCTGCAGCGCGTGCGCGGCGTCCAGGGTGAGCAGCACCGACGAGCCGATCAGGACGGCCAGCGCGCCCAGGCTGGCGGCCAGCCCGGAATCTCCGACGGTGGAGAGGAACAGCGCGATCGCCGCCACCCCGAGCATCGAGAACGCCACGTACCCGATCGAGATCGCCGTCCGCCAGGCGATCTGGCCGGCCGTCAGGTTGCTGCCGGAGACGCTGGTCACCGCGGCCGACAGCGGCTGGTTGCCCAGCAGCAGCCGGCCCACCACCAGGCCGGTGCCGGCGACCAGCACCACGCTGGTGCCGACGAAGGTGAACACCGCGGCGAGCTTCGCGACCAGCAGCCGGGTCCGCCCGACCGGTCGCACCAGCAGGTAGCGCAGGGTGCCGGCGGCCGCCTCGCCGGCCACCGAGTCGCCGGCCACCACCGCCACCGCGATCGGCAGGAACAGCGGCAGCACGATCGCCAGGGCCGCCACCGCGAACAGCGAGCCGTTGGACAGCACCGCGGACAGGAACGCCGGGCCCTGCCCGGGGCGCGGCCCGAGGTGGGTGATCGCCAGCAGGATGGCGACCAGGGTGGGCAGCGCGTCCAGCAGCAGCAGGGTCAGCCAGGTCCGCGGCCGGCGGAACAGCTTGCGGATCTCGATGCCGATCACGGCCGGTCCACCCGGTCGCTGCTGGGCCCGGTCATGGCCAGCACGGTCGCCTCCAGGCTGTGCCGTTCGGCGGCCAGCCCGCTGACCCGGACGCCCCGCTCGACCAGCCAGCCGTTCAGCTCGGCCGGGTCGCCGCCGGCCACGACCAGCAGGTCGTCGCGCACCTCGACCAGCCGGTCGCCGAGCAGGCCCGTCGCGGCGGGCACGTCCGGGGTGCGCACCAGGATGCGCCCGGTCGGCGCCTGCAGCTCGGCCAGCGGCCGCTGCAGCACCAGCCGGCCGCGGTCGAGCACCCCGACCCGGGTGCACAGCTGCTCGACCTCGGCGAGCAGGTGGCTGGACAGGAAGATCGTGGTGCCGGCCGCGTGCAGCTTGAGCAGCAGCTGCCGGATCTCGCCGATGCCCTGCGGGTCGAGCCCGTTCGTCGGCTCGTCCAGGATCAGCAGCTCGGGCGTCCGCAGCAGCGCCGCGGCCAGCCCCAGCCGCTGCCGCATGCCCAGCGAGTACGCCTTCACCGGACGCCGGCCGACCCCGCCCAGGCCCACCTCGTCGAGCACCTCGGCCACCCGCCGGTCGCGATCGGACCGGCTGCCGCGGGCCGGCCGGTTGCCGCTGGCGTCGTGCAGCAGCAGGTTGGCCCGGCCGGAGAGGTGCCCGTACGCGCCCGGCCCCTCGACCAGCGCGCCGAGCCGGGCCAGCACCTCGCCGGAGGCCTTGGGCATCGGCCGGCCGAAGACCTCGATCCGGCCCGAGGTGGCCAGCACCAGGCCGAGCAGCATCCGCACGGTGGTGGTCTTGCCGGAGCCGTTCGCGCCGAGGAAGCCGTAGATGTCGCCGTCGCGGACGTCGAGGTCGACCGAGTCCACCGCGGTGAGGCTGCCGAATCGCTTGGTCAGCTCGTGGGTCCGGATCATCCGCGGCTGCCGGTCAGCTCGCGGCCGGCCTGCTGGAGGGTCCGGGCGGTGACGGTGCCGACCAGCAGCCAGGCCCCGGCCCGGAAGTCGATCGGGGTCAGCAGCAGGTTCAGCGGGCCGGCCGACAGCTGCACCTGTTCGGTGTCCGAATCCGGCAGCGAGGGGTCGTCCGGGGTGGGTTTGAGCTGGTGGTGCAGCGAATACGCCACCCGGTCCGGCAGCGGCACGGCGGCGAGTACGGTCACCCCGCTGCCGTAGACGCCGATGCTGCCCAGGGTGGGCAGGTCCGGGTTGCGGTCCAGGCCGGCCAGCCGGGCGGCCGGTGGCGCGCCACCGAGCTGGTCGATCACGGTGGCCAGGTCCTGGGTCGGCCCGCTCTGCAGGGTGGCCCCGGCGGGCACCGTGAACGCGGTGGTGGTGCGGTCCGGGCTGCCGAGGGTGACGTCGAGGAAGCTGCTGCGCAGCGCGGCCGGGCCGCCGCCCCTGCCGTAGACGCCGACCGACAGCGGCAGGCCCGAGCCCGGATCGGCCCAGACGTCGACGTGGTCGACGGTCGACTCGGCTGCCGACGGCCGCACCCGCAGCCCGGCTGCGACCACCCCGGCGACCCGCCGGGTGGGCAGCCGGCTGACCTGGCCGGCGGTCACCTCGCTGAGCAACCGGCGGCCCAGCTGCGGCGGCAGCAGGTCGGCATCGACCGGCAGCCGGATCCGGGGCACGCCGGTGTAGCCGGTGAAGGTCGCGGCGTTCGACTCGTAGTTCCAGGTCCAGAAACCGGTGTCGGTGGTGTGCACGTCGGTCTCGCCGGTGTAGCCGAGGGAGTCGACCCGCCAGTCGGTGCCCGAACGCCACCACACCCGCAACCGGGTCTGGCCGCCGAACAGGTCCGCCAGCTGGCCGAACTGGCTGGTGACCGGCAGCGCCAGGCCACCTACGGACTCGGCGTACCCGCTGTAGCCGACCCCGCTGGAGTGCTGGATGCGGGCCAGCAGGGTCGCGGCCGGGACGTCCCGGGCCGGCGCGGGCAGCCGGGCGACCAGGGGCGGCAGCGCGACCAACAACGCGGTGCCGGTCAGCACCGCCAGCCAGCGCCAGGTGGAGGCCACGCCTCACGGTACGTCGGCCGTCCCGGATTGGTTCAGGCTTCGCCCGCATGCACAGCGCGATGCGGCATAGTTGCGGGCAGGATGGCCGGGCCGGCCGGCGCGGATCGTGACCGGCCGGCGACCGGCTGTGCGGATCCTTTGCGGCAGAAGGGGAGTCGACGATGACGACGGCCGATCAGACCATCCTGCAGGCATTGGCCAGCGATCACGCCGGGCTGCTGGACCTGCTCGGCCGGCTGCGCGGCGGCGCGACCGAGGACCTCCGGCAGGAGCTGGTGATCGAGACCGTGCGGCACTTCGTCGCCGAGGAGCAGTACCTCTACCCGCTGGTGCGGGACCGGCTGCCGGACGGCGGCGCGCTCGCCGACGAGGGCTTCGCGGCGAACCGGGAGTGCGAGCGGCTGCTGCGCCGCTTCGAGCAGCCCGGCCACGACGAGGCGGCCACCCTGGCCGAGTTGCGGCAGTTGCTCGGCCGGCACGTCGAGAGCCAGCAGGCTGAGCTGTTCGGCCGGCTGGCCGGGGCGGTGCCGGCCGACGAGCTGCGCGCGCTGGCCGCCGAGGTGCGCGGCGCCGAGCAGCTGGCCCCGACCCGGCCGCGGGTGCTGGCCGCCAGCAATCCGGCGCTGAACAAGTTCTCCTCGCTGGTCGAGGGCTTCCTCGACCACGTCCGGGACAGCTACGGCCACCGGGGCGCGCACGCCGACCATGTCGAATGAGCCGGCCGCCGGTCCCGGCGCGGGCCGTGACGATCGAGATTCGACCAGCCACACAAGAGGATTCCGAGCGGCTGGCGCTGGTGCACGTGCGGTCCTGGCAGGCCGGCTACCGTGGCCTGCTGCCGGATGCCTTCCTGGACTCGATGTCCGTGACCGGGCGCGCGGACCGTTGGCGGGCCCGGCTCGCCGAGGGCGGCAGCACGGTGACCGTCGCGCTGCTGGACGGCGCGCTGGTCGGCTTCGCAACCGTCGGGCCGTCCCGGGACGCCGACCTGCCGGCCGCCGACTGGCTGGAGCTGCAGAGCTGCTACCTGCTGCCGGGCGCCTGGGGGAGCGGGGTGGCGACCGAGCTGGCCCGGCGCGCGCTGCCGGCCGACCGGCGGCTGTTCCTCTGGGTGCTGGCGGGCAACCTGCGCGCGCAGGGCTTCTACCGCAAGCTGGGTTTCGCCCCGGACGGCACGGGGAAGCCGATCGCCATCGGCGCGGTCACGGTGCCGGAGGTCCGCTGGCGGTGCGACCGCCCGAAGGTGCGCGACCGCTGAGGCAATCCGGCAGCTGAGAAGCGCCGGCAGCCGATGCCGGGGAATCCGGGGGCTAGTGCGGGTGCACCGCGAAGACGTGGGCCACCTGGGCCGGGCTGAGCTTGACGTAGTTGTGCTCGCCCCACTCGTAGTTCGCCCCGCTGAGCAGGTCGGCGGCGGTGAAGCCGCGCTGCCAGTCCACGCCCAGCTCGTCCGGCCGCAGGTGCACCCACCCGTCCCGGACGTTGTGCGGGTCGGTCGTGCACACCACCAGGATGGTGTCGCCGGAGGCCGCGTCGCGCTTGGAGAAGACCAGTAGCGCGTCGTTCTCGCTGTGGTGGAAGCGCAGGTTGCGCAGCTGGTGCAGCGCGGGGTGCGCCCGGCGGATCTCGTTCAGCCGCTTCATCAGCGGGGCCAGCGACTCGCCGCGGTCGATCGCACCATGCAGGTCGCGCGGGCGCAGCTGGTACTTCTCCGAGTTCAGGTACTCCTCGCTGCCCGGCCGGACCGGCACGTTCTCGTACAGCTCGTAGCCGGAGTACACGCCGTAGGTCGGCGACAGCAGCGCGGCCAGCACCAGCCGCAGCGCGAACGCCGGCCGGCCGCCGCCGACCAGGAACTCGTTCAGGATGTCCGGCGTGTTCGGGAAGAAGTTCGGCCGCATGTAGTCCGCGCCGGCGACCAGTTCCTCGGCGTACTGCTGCAGTTCCCAGGCCGTGTTGCGCCAGGTGAAGTAGGTGTAGCTCTGGGTGAAGCCGATCCGGGCCAGCTCGTGCATCATCGCCGGCCGGGTGAACGCCTCGGCCAGGAACAGCACGTCCGGCTCCTTGGCCTTGACGTTGGTGATCAGCCACTGCCAGAAGTTCAGCGGCTTGGTGTGCGGGTTGTCGACCCGGAAGATCTTCACGCCCCGCTCGACCCAGAGCATGGTGACGCGCAGGATCTCGCGGGCCAGGCCGGCCGGGTCGTTGTCGAAGTTGAGCGGGTAGATGTCCTGGTACTTCTTGGGCGGGTTCTCCGCGTAGGCGATGGTGCCGTCCGGCAGCGTGGTGAACCACTCGGGGTGCTTCTCCACCCACGGGTGGTCCGGCGCGCACTGCAGCGCCAGGTCCAGGGCGACCTCCAGGTCCAGCTCGCGGGCCCGGGCCACGAACGCCGCGAAGTCCCGCTCGTCGCCCAGTTCCGGGTGGATCGCGTCGTGGCCGCCCTCGGTCGAGCCGATCGCCCACGGCGAGCCGGTGTCGGTGGGCTTGGCGTTCAGGGTGTTGTTCGGGCCCTTGCGGTTCACCCGGCCGATCGGGTGGATCGGCGGCAGGTAGACCACGTCGAAGCCCAGGTCGGCGACGTAGTCCAGGTGCCGGGTGGCGTCGGCGAGGGTGCCGTGCCGGACCGGCCGGGCCGGATCGTCCGGGTCGCCGGCCAGCTCGGCGCCGATCGAACGGGGGAAGAACTCGTACCAGGCGCCGTAGAGCGCGCGTTCCCGGTCGACCCAGACGCTGTAGCGCGGCGAGCGGGTGATCAGCTCGCGGATCGGGTGCCGGTCGGCCAGCGCGCGGGCCTCTGCCGACAGCGCCCGGGTGATCCGCAGCGGCACGTCGTCGGTGTCGCGGCGCAGGTCCGCGGCGACCGACAGGGCCAGCTCGGCGGCGGCACCGCCGACGGACTCGGCGACCTTCTCGAACAGCCGCGCGCCGTTCTCGAAGTCGTTGGCCAGCTCCGAGGCGTCCTGGCCGGCGTCGCTCTTGACCTCGATCGCGTGGTACCAGGTGCCCAGCGGGTCGCTCCAGGCCTCGACCACGTAGGTCCAGGTGCCGGTCTCGTCGGCGATCACCTCGGTGCGCCAGCGGTCCAGGCCGGCGCCGACCGGGCGCATCCGGTTGAACGGCGCCTCCGTGCCGGAGGGGGAGCGCCAGGCGACCGAGGCCGCCACCGCGTCGTGCCCCTCGCGGAAGACGGTGGCCTCCACGCCCACCGGTTCGCCGACCACCGCGCGGGACGGCAGCTCCCCGTACGCGATCACCGGATGTATCGAGTTCAGTCCCAATCGTCCAGCCACGAACCCACCGTAGCGCGTCCCGGCGTGCCCGGGCGGAGCCCGCGAGCCGGGTTTAGCCGGCCGGCGGAACGGGCATCACAGCCTGCGTCTGTGAACCATCGACGGTGGCGGTCGGGGGCGGCGTGGGGACGTTCCTGTAAGCGTTCCCGCGTCCCGATAGGGTGTTCAGCCATGAAGGCACTTCGACGTCTGACCGTTCGCGCCGCGTTGCCCGCGCCGCTCGCCCCGCTGGGCGAGATCGTGGCCAACCTGCGCTGGTCCTGGCACCCGGAATCGCTCGACCTGCTGGAGTCGGTGGACCCCGAGCTGTGGAGCGAATGCAAGGCGGATCCGAGCGCGATGCTCGGCGCGGTCAGCACCGACCGGCTGGAGCTGCTGGCGCGGGACCGCAAGTTCCTGCGGCGCCTGTCCGACATCTCCGACGACCTGCGCGACTACCTCGAACAACCCCGCTGGTACCAGCACGAACAGGAACGGCGTGCCGGCACCGGCGCCGACCCGCTGCCCGCGGCAATCGCCTACTTCTCACCCGAGTTCGGCATCACCGAGGTGCTGCCGCAGTACTCCGGCGGCCTGGGCATCCTGGCCGGCGACCACCTGAAGTCCGCCTCCGACCTGGGGGTGCCGATCGTCGGCGTCGGCCTGCTCTACCGGGCCGGCTACTTCGCCCAGTCCCTGTCGCGCGAAGGCTGGCAGCAGGAGCGCTACCCGTCGCTGGACTCGCAGGGCCTGCCGATCACCCCGCTGCGCGACGCCGACCAGAACCTGGTGCGGATCAGCCTCGACCTGCCGCACGGCCGGGTGCTGTCGGCCCAGGTCTGGGTGGCCTCGGTCGGCCGGGTGCCGCTGCTGCTGCTCGACTCCGACGTGGAGGAGAACGACGCCGCGGCCCGCTCGGTGACCGACCGGCTCTACGGCGGCGGCCCCGAGCACCGGCTGCTGCAGGAGCTGCTACTGGGCATCGGCGGGGTGCGGGCGGTCCGCGCGTACTGCGCGGTCACCGGGCTCCCGGCGCCCGAGGTCTTCCACACCAACGAGGGGCACGCCGGCTTCCTCGGGGTCGAGCGGATCAGCGAGCTGACCGACGGCCCGGCCAAGCTGAGCTTCGACGAGGCGCTGACCGCGACCCGGGCCGGCACCGTCTTCACCACCCACACCCCGGTGCCGGCCGGCATCGACCGGTTCGACCGGGAGCTCATCGAGTCCTACCTCGGCCACGTGCCCGGCGTGCCGGTGGAGAAGATCCTGGCGCTGGGTGCCGAGGAGGACCCGGCGAAGTTCAACATGGCCTACATGGGCCTGCGGCTCGGCCAGCGCTCGAACGGCGTCGCGCAGTTGCACGGCCGGGTCAGCCGGAGCATGTTCAACAGCCTGTGGCCGGGCTTCGACGCCGAGGAGGTGCCGATCACCTCGGTCACCAACGGGGTGCACGCGCCGACCTGGATGGCCCGCGAGATCCAGGACCTGGCCGAGCGGGTGGTCGGGCACGAGGCGGTCTCGGCAGGCGAGGGCTGGGACGCGATCGACCAGGTCGGCGACGCCGAGCTGTGGAACCTCAAGCACGAGCTGCGCGAGCGGCTGGTGCTCGAGATCCGGCGCCGGCTGCGCCAGTCGGGCCTGGAGCGCGGCTACTCCAACGTCGAGCTGGGCTGGACGGCGACCGCGTTCGACCCGGACATCCTGACCATCGGCTTCGCCCGGCGGGTGCCCTCGTACAAGCGGCTCACCCTGATGCTGCGCGATCCGCAGCGGCTGAAGAAGATCCTCACCGACCCGGAGCGGCCGGTGCAGATCGTCGTCGCCGGCAAGTCGCACCCGGCCGACGACGGCGGCAAGGAGCTGATCGCCCAGCTCGTCCGGTTCACCGACGACCCCGAGGTCCGGCACCGGATTGCGTTCCTGCCCGACTACGACATCGGCATGGCGCGCTACCTCTACTGGGGCAGCGACGTCTGGCTGAACAACCCGCTGCGGCCGCTGGAGGCCTGTGGCACGTCCGGCATGAAGGCCGCCCTGAACGGCGGGCTGAACCTGTCCATCAAGGACGGCTGGTGGGACGAGTGGTGCGAGGACGGAAAGAACGGCTGGGAGATCCCGTCCGCCGACGAGTCGCTGTCCGGCACCACCGACGAGCACCGGGACTCGGTCGAGGCCGCCGCGCTGTACGAGCTGATCGAGCACCAGGTGGCCCAGCGCTTCTACACCCGGGACGCGGCCGGCATTCCGGCCCAGTGGATCGGCATGGTGCGCTACACGCTCAAGTCGCTCGGGCCCAAGGTGCTGGCCACCCGGATGGTGCAGGAGTACATCGCCAAGCTCTACGCCCCGGCCGCGCACTCGGCCGCCCTGCTGACCGCCGACGAGTTCGCCGCCGCGAAGGAACTGGCCGCCTGGAAGAGCTGGGTGGGCGGGGCCTGGAAGAACGTCTCGGTGCGGCACGTCGAGTCCAACATCGAGGGCGACCCGAGCCTGGGCGGCTCGCTCGGCCTGCGGGCCGACGTCGCGCTGTCCGGGCTGCGCGCCGCGGACGTGCAGGTGCAGGCGGTGTACGGCTCGGTGGACGCCGACAACCGGCTCACCAGCTACGAGATGATGCCGCTGGAGCTGGCCGAGGAGCGGGACGGTGCCGGGGTCTTCGCCGGTGAGATCCCGCTGGCCAAGGCCGGCCCGTTCGGCTACACGGTGCGGGTGCTGCCGAGCCACCCGCTGCTGGCCAGCGACGTCGAGCTGGGGCTGGTGGCGACCGCCGCCCAGATCTGAGCCGGGCGGCCACTCCGGGACTTCGGCCCGGGCCGGGTGAGACACCACCCCGGCCCGGGCCGAACTGTCTGCGGCGGACGGCGGCTCCCGGCTGGCTGCACCGTTGCAGCCATTGCCGGTCGCAACGGTTCGGACGGTGATGGGTGGGCTGCGGCAGTTTTGGCCGTGTCCACAGGGGTTTGCCGATCCGGCCGGGCAGCCAGGCGGTAGGCTGGCGCCGATTCCCCGAGTCCTCGGCGCAGTCACCCTGGCTGCGCCGATCCCCAGTTCCGCGAAGGTCATACGAATGACGAATCATCGGCGCGATGAATATTTCTCGGCCGCGGGTTCGAGCGTGCCGGGCCCGCCACCGGGCGGCCGGCACCTGGCCCGGCGCGGGTCGCCGGGCGGCCGGGAGGCGGGGGCGGCATGCCCGCGCTCCTGACCCGGCTGCTGCGCGACCTGCGCTACCGGCCGGCAGCGGTCGGCTGGGTCTGCCTGGAACTCGACGCGAACCTCGCCGCCGACCCGGTCCGGCTGGCCGGGGTGCGCGAGCTGATCGTGCCCGGCCCGGGTGACCTCACCCTGCCGGTGCTGGCCGCGGCGCCCCGGCTGGCCGCGGTGCTGCTGCGCGGCCGGTGGTGGCCGGCGCCGGAGGTCTCGGCCGAGCTGGACCGGCGCGGGATCGCGGTGGTCCGGCACCTCGGCCCGGACGGCCCGCCGCCACGGAACACCGCGCCGTGACCGAGCACGTGCTGGTGGTGCACCGCTGGCCGGACGGCCGGGCGCGGTACGAGCGGTTTCTGGAGCACCTGCGGGTCGACGTCAGCTACGTCTGCACCGCGCCGGCCGTGCCCACCGTGCCCGAGACCGCCGCCGGGGTCGAGGTGGTGCGGCGGACCGACGACCTCGCCGAGCTGGCCGACGCGGCCGGCCGGCTGAGCCGGCGGATCGGGGCCCCGGACCGGATCCTGGCGCTGGCCGCGGGCGACCGGCAGGCCGCCGCCGAGCTGAGGGTGCTGCTCGGCTGCCCCGGGCAGCACCCGCCCGAGGTGGCCCGGCACGCGCCGGGCCCGTCCGGTCCGCGGCTGGACGGGCTGTGGGACGGCAGCCGGCTGCTGGCCGCCCGGCTGTCCCGGCCGGTGGGCGGGCTGACCGGGCCGGGCCTGGCCGGAACGGGCGTGACCGCGACGGTCGAGCTCGACGACGCCGACCCGGCCGTCGCGGCACCGGTGCTGGCCGCGGCCCTGGACCGGCCGGCGACCGTGCACCTGGCGTTGCGGGAATCCGGTCCGGGGCGGTACGCGGTCGAGTCGCTCACCCCCTGGCTGCCCGACGACGAGCTGCCGGTGGCCTGGCTGCGGGTGCACGGGGTGGACCTGCTGGCCGCGGAGGCCGCGCTGCAGCTGGGCGAGCCGCTGCCTCCGGTGCCGGCCGGCGGGTTCGGCGAGGTGGCCGGCTGGCTGGCGGTCCGGCCGCCCCGGCTGCCGTGCGTGGTCGAGCAGGCCGGGTACCGCCCGGTGGCCGAGCCGGCGGACACGGTCGAGCTGCCGGTGCCCGGCACCCGGCTGACCGGCACCCCGCTGAGCGGCTTCCCGCCGGTCCGGCTCGGCTTCCGCGGCGGCTCGACGGCCGCGGTGGAGCGTGCCGTCCGGCAGGCCGCCGCCGACCTCGTGCTGCGCTGCCGGCCCGGCTGACCGGCGACCCTTGTGCAAACTGGTTTGCAGTGCAAACCTGATGGCATGGCGACGGACGGCCCCGATCCGCGAGCCCGGCTTGCCGCCTCCCGCGGCCTGGCCCGCCGGGTGCGCCGGGAGCGGCGCGCCACCTGGTTCCCGCTGCTGGTGTTCGCGGTCGTGACCTTCCTCGCGATCCCGGTCACCCGGAACGGCCACGCGGTCGGCCTGAACTGCCGGGCGCTGCCGGTGGCCGGGCCGCCGCTCGCGCGGGTGTGCGTGGCGCACAACTCGGCCGCCTTCGTGTACTGGCCCGTCGCGCTGATCGTCGCCTACCTCGTGATCGCCGCGTTCCACCTGCACCGATCCCGGGCCCGGGGGGTGGCCGGCCGGATCGGTCCGTACCTGGTCGTCGGCGTGCTGCTGGCCGTCGCCGTCACCGCGGGATCGGTCTGGGCGTCGCGCACCGTCCTGACCGGTCGCTACGACATCGTCGGCTGGCACCTGCTGGGCCGCGACGTGTACCAGCTCGTCGCCCCGGCCTGCGCGATCGGGCTCGCGCTGCTGGTGCTGGCGGCGATCGAGCGGAGCGTCGCGCTGCTGCTGGTGACGCTGGCCTACCTGGTGGTCGCGGTCGGCGGCGTCGACCTCGGCTGGCGGATCGCCGCGCCGTCGCCCTGGACGTTCGTGCCGCACCTGGTGGTGGCCGGCGGCATCCTGCTGCTCGCCTCGGCCGGGTTCGCCGTGGCCCAGCGACCCCGGCCCCGGCCCGGCCCGCCGGGCGGATGACCGGGCATCCGGTCAACGGGCTGGACGACGTCGTGCACCAGCGCGTCCGGCTCGGCATCCTGACCATCGCCCACGAGGGCCGCCGGGTCGAGTTCGGCTACCTGCGCACCACGCTCGACCTGACCGCCGGGAACCTGTCCCAGCACCTCTCGACCCTGGAGAACGCGGGGCTGGTCACCATCGACAAGGGGTACGAGGGCAGGCGCGGGCGCACCTGGATCAGCCTCACCAGGGCCGGCCGGGCCGCGCTGCGGGCGGAGATCCGTCAGCTCAAGCAGCTCATCGAGCAGCTCGAACGGGGCAGTGGCTGACCGACCGCGGTTCCCGTGGCGGCTCGGACGGCGGCGGCGGATCGCGCGATGCGGCAGGCCGAACGAGACCGGGCGCTGCCCTCCACCGATCCTTGGCCGGCCTGTCGGACCGCTGGGGCAGACTCACCGGCATGTCGCTGATCGCTCCGCCCGCCGCGCTCGGGGTTGCCGGCGTGGCACTGGGCATGGTGCTCACGCCGGGGCCGAACATGATGTACCTCGTCTCGCGCAGCATCACCCAGGGCCGGCGCGCCGGCATCGTCTCGCTGCTCGGGGTGGCGGCGGGTTTCCTGGTCTACCTGGCGGCCACCAGCCTCGGGATGACCGCGGTGTTCACCGCCGTCCCGGAGCTGTACCTGACCGTCCGGCTGCTCGGCGCGCTGTACCTCGGCTGGCTGGCCTGGCAGGCGCTGCGGCCGGGTGGCGTGTCCGCGTTCGCGCCGCGGCAGCTGCCCGCCGACTCCGGCCGCCGCCTGTTCGCGATGGGCTTCATGACCAACCTGCTCAACCCGAAGATCGCGGTGATGTACCTGTCGCTCATCCCGCAGTTCGTCCGGCCGGGGGAGGGGCACCTGCTGGCCCAGGGCTTCCTGCTCGGTTGCGTGCAGGTCGCGGTCGCGCTCACCGGCAACCTGCTGATCGTGCTCGCGGCCGGTTCGATCGCCGCCTTTCTCGCTCGCAGGCCGAGCTGGTTGCGGGTGCAGCGGCTGGTGATGGGGACGGTGCTCGGCGGGCTCGCGGTGCGGCTTGCCCTCGACGGCAGCCGGGCCACGCGGGCGGCCTGAGCGTGGCCGCCTTGGTCAGACGGTGCGCACCGACTCCCGCTCGGTGAGCGTCACCGGCAGCTGCCGCGAGGCGGCGGGTTCACCGCGCAGCAGCGCGAGCAGCGAGTGCATGGCCTGCGCGCCGAGGCCGGCCGCCGGCACGGTGGCGGTGGTCAGTGCCGGGTGCAGCGCCTCGGCGATGGGAAGGTCGTCGTGGCCCACCACCGAGACGTCCTCGGGGATGCGCAGGCCCAGCGCCGAGCACTCGATGTAGACGGCGATGGCGATGTTGTCGTCCTCGCAGATCACCGCCGTCGGCCGGCCGGCCGCGCCGAGCAGCTCCCGGGCCGCGAGCCGGGCCTTGGGCAGCTCCAGCGAGGTCGGGCACACCACCAGCTCGGCGGTGCCCGGCGGCAGCGCCCGGCCGGCGGCGTCGTGCTTGGTCGACAGCAGCCAGGAGCCCGGCGGCCCCGCCTGCAGGTAGCCGATCCGGCGGTGCCCCCGGGCGAGCAGCATCCGGCAGGCGGCCTGCATCCCGGCGGCCACGTCGGAGTTGACGGTGACCGGCAGCGAGCGCGGGTCGGTGTCGATGCCGACCGCCGGCAGGTGGGCCAGCGAGTCGATCACCCCGACCGCGTCCCGCACGATCAGCACGCCGTCCACCAGGTAACCCGGCACCGGCAGCGCCGAGTTCTGGATGGCCGACGGCGCCGAGGCGATGACCACGCTGTAGCCGGCCTGCTGGGCCTCGGCGCTGATGCCGGCGTGCAGGTCGCCGAAGCTGGCGATGGTCAGCTCGGGCAGCACCGCGAGCACGGTGCCGGTCTGTTCCGTCCGCAGGCCGCGGGCCACCAGGTTGGGCCGGTACTTCAGCTCCCGGGCGCACTCCCGGATCCGGTCGGCGGTCTCGGTGCTGACCCGGCCCCGCCACTTGCCGGAGAACACCAGCGAGACAGCCGACTGCGAGACCCCGGCGGCGGCGGCCACCTCGCGACTGGTGACGGTGGGGCGCCTGCTGGCCTCCGGTGGCGCGCCGTCCGGTGGCAGGCCGCCCGCTGGCTTGTTCGTCACCGTCTCCGCCGCTTTCGTGCCCGGCACCTGGTGGCCGTTGCCTGGTGGTGTGTCCGTGCGACGGCGAATCGTTGCCGGAGCAGGACCGTTCCAGTCTAGTGGCCGGTCCCCGTCCCGCCCGGTCAGCGGCGCAGCGGGCAGCGGGTGCCGCGGCTCAGGTGGGGTGGGTGCGCAGCAGCAGCACCGAGCGGGCCGGCAGCGGCAGCGGCAGGCCGCCCGGCAGCGGCCCGGCCGACGCCGGTGCGCCGGCCGGCTGGCCGGTGTCGACCACCACCTCGTAGTGCGCCGCCCACGGCAACCCCGGCAGCGTGAACTCGACCGGCTCGTCGCCGGAGTGCAGCAGCAGCAGGTAGGAGTCGTCGATGATCGCCTTGCCGCGGGCGTCCCGGTGCCGCAGCCCGCGGCCGTCCAGGTACATGCCGATGGTGCGCAGGCCGGCGTCGAACCAGTCCCGTTCGGCCAGCTCGCGGCCCTCGGGGTGGAACCAGGCCAGGTCCTTGCAGCCGTCGGCGACCGGCTGCCCCTCGAAGAACGCCCGCTGCCGCAGCACCGGCGAGGCCTGGCGCAGCGCGATCAGCCGGCGGGTCAGCGCCTGCAGGTCCTCGGCCTCCGGCGAGCTGCCCCAGTCCAGCCAGGAGGTCGGGTTGTCCTGCACGTAGGCGTTGTTGTTGCCCTGCTGGGTGCGGTA
Organism: Jatrophihabitans sp.; assembly: GCA_035507775.1. Lineage (GTDB taxonomy): Bacteria > Actinomycetota > Actinomycetes > Mycobacteriales > Jatrophihabitantaceae > Jatrophihabitans_A. The sequence goes on along the minus strand of DATJNU010000035.1, from coordinate 23,346 downwards.
GCGCTCGTCGCCGGCCACCAGCATCGGCGCCCCGGTCGAGAGCAGCAGGGTGGTCAGCAGGCTGCGGATCTGGCGCAGCCGCAGGGCGGTCACCTGCTCGTCGTCGGTCTCGCCCTCGACCCCGAAGTTGATCGAGCGGTTGTCGTCGGTGCCGTCCCGGTTACCCTCGCCGTTGGCCTCGTTGTGCTTGCCCGCGTAGCTGACCAGGTCGCGCAGGGTGAAGCCGTCGTGCGCGGTGATGAAGTTGATCGAGGCGAACGGCAGCCGGCCGTCGTCGGCGTAGAGGTCGGACGAGCCGGTCAGCCGGTAGGCGAGGTCGCGGACGCCGCCGGCCCCGTTCGCCCAGAAGTCGCGCACCGTGTCGCGGTACTTGCCGTTCCACTCGGTCCACAGCGGCGGGAACTCGCCCACCTGGTAGCCGCCGTCGCCGATGTCCCACGGCTCGGCGATCAGCTTGACCCCGCTGATGATCGGGTCCTGGTGGATGGTGTCGAAGAACGAGGACAGCTTGTCGACGTCGTGCAGCGAGCGGGCCAGCGCCGAGGCCAGGTCGAACCGGAAGCCGTCCACGTGCATCTCTGTGACCCAGTAGCGCAGCGAGTCCATCACCAGCTGCAGCACGGCCGGCGTCCGGACGTCCAGGGTGTTGCCGCAGCCGGTGTAGTCGACGTAGCAGGACCGGTCGTGCGGCGAGAGCCGGTAGTAGCCGGCGTTGTCGATGCCCCGGAACGACAGGATCGGCCCGTTCGGTGGGCCCTCGCCGGTGTGGTTGTAGACCACGTCGAGGATCACCTCGATGCCGGCGGCGTGCATGGCGCGCACCATCGCCTTGAACTCGCGCACCTGGTTGCCGCCCAGCCGGCCGGTGTGGGTGGCGTAGGCCGCGTGCGGGGCGAAGAAGCCGATCGAGTTGTAGCCCCAGTAGTTCTTCAGCCCGCGCTTCTGCAGCGCCGGCTCGTGCACGAAGTGGTGGATCGGCAGCAGCTCGACCGCGGTGACCCCGAGGCTCTTCAGGTACGAGATGGCCGCCGGGTGGGCGAGGCCGGCGTAGGTGCCGCGCAGGTCGGCGGGGATGTCCGGGTGCCGCGCGGTGAATCCCTTGACGTGCAGCTCGTAGATGATGGTGTCGTCCCAGGGCGTCTGCGGCCGGCGGTCGTTGCCCCACGGGAAGCCGTCGTCGAGCACCACCACCGAGCGGGGCACGAAGGCCGCCGAGTCCAGGTCGTTGTCGCCGTAGCAGGACGGGTCGTTGACGAAGTCGCCCTCGATGGCCCGCGCGTACGGGTCGATCAGCAGCTTGGACGGCTTGTACCGCCGGCCCTGGCCCGGGTCGTCCGGCCCGGTGATCCGGTAGCCGTAGCGCTGGCCGGGGTTGATGCCCGGCAGGTAGCCGTGCCAGATGTGGAAGCTCTGCTCGGCCAGGTCCACCCGGTGCTCGGCGCCTGCGGCGTCGAACAGGCACACCTGCACCCGGGTCGCGGCCGGTGACCAGACGCTGAAGTTGGTGCCCTCGCCGTCCCAGGCCGCCCCGAGCGGGAACGGCCTGCCCGGCCACGCGGTCAGCCGGGGGTGCTCGGCCGGACCGGCCTCGTCCGTGCCGAGCCGGCGAGCCAGGCTCCGGGTCAGATCTGCCGCTGGTTCCATCGGGTGCACCCTATTCCGTTCACTGCCGTGCCGATCACGGGTGTGCCGTTCCGCGCGGGTCGCCCGCCCGGGTCGGTTCCGGCGACGCCCGGCCGGGCGATCGCGGGCAGGTCGGCCGCCTGATCGGGGCGAGGTCGCCCGCGCCTCCCCGGCCCGGCCGCCGATGCCTGCGAAGCTGATCGGCGACTCGGCAACTCGGGAAGCTGCCGGCCCGAGGCTAGGTGTTGGATGGGGGTGTGGTGATCCCAAGTCCCGAACTCGACCCCGACGCGATCCTGCAGTTCGACGAGGTCACGGTGCGCCGCGGCGAGAAGCTGCTGCTCGACTCGGTCGACTGGACGGTCGAGGAGGACGAGCGCTGGGTGATCCTCGGCCCGAATGGTGCCGGCAAGACCACCCTGCTGCAGCTGGCCGCGACCGCGCTGCACGCTACCTCCGGCACGGTCGGGGTGTTCGGCGAGCAGCTGGGCCGGGTGGACGTCTTCGAGCTGCGTCCCCGGATCGGGCTGTCGTCGGCGGCGCTCGCCCAGCGGATCCCGGCCGGCGAGCTGGTCACCGACGTGGTCGTCTCGGCCGGCTACGCGGTGCTCGGCCGGTGGCGGGAGGCCTACGGCCGGCTGGACGTGCGCCGCGCCAAGGGCCTGCTCGCCCGGTTCGGGGTGGCCGAGCTGGCCGAGCGGCGGTACGGCACCCTCAGCGAGGGCGAGCGCAAGCGGGTGCAGATCGCCCGCGCGCTGATGACCGATCCCGAGCTGCTGCTGCTCGACGAACCGGCCGCCGGCATGGACCTGGGCGGCCGGGAGGACCTGCTGCGCCGGCTCACCCACCTGGCCGCCGACCCGGACGCGCCGGCCACCGTGCTGGTCACCCACCACGTCGAGGAGATCCCGGTGGGCATGACCCACGCCATGCTGCTGCGCGAGGGCCGGGTGGTCGCGCAGGGGCTGATCTCGCAGGTGCTCACCTCCGAGAACCTGACCGCGACATTCGGCCTGCCGCTGCTGGTGGAGCGCGAGGCGGGCCGCTACCACGCCCGGGCCGTGCTGGCCTGACCCGGCGGGCCGCTACCCGGCCGGCGCCGGGCGGCGTTGTCTAGGCTCATCAACCATGACGCAGTTCGTGAAGCTCGACGTCCAGGACGGGGTCGCCACCGTCACCATCGACCGCGCGCCGGTGAACGCCCTGAACAGCGAGGTGCAGGACGAGCTGCGCGAGGTCGCGGCCGAGTGCGCCCGCCGCTCGGACGTCCGCGCGGTCATCCTGTGGGGCGGCGAGAAGGTCTTCGTGGCCGGTGCCGACGTCAAGGAGTTCCACCAGATGTCGGCGCAGGACATGCAGCGCCGGGCGGCCGCGCTGACCGGCGCGCTCGACGCCATCGCCCAGCTGCCGCAGCCGGTGATCGCCGCGGTGACCGGCTACGCCCTCGGCGGCGGCTGCGAGCTGGCGCTGACCGCCGATTTCCGGATCAGCGCCGACAACGCCAAGTGGGGCCAGCCCGAGATCCTGCTCGGCATCATCCCCGGCGCCGGCGGCACCCAGCGGCTGCCCCGGCTGATCGGCCCGGCCAAGGCCAAGGACCTGATCTTCACCGGCCGGTTCGTCGGCGCCGAGGAGGCACACGAGATGGGCCTGGTGGACGTCGTGGTGCCGGCCGAGCAGGTCTACGAGACCGCGCGCGCCATGGCCGCCAAGTTCGCCAGGGGCCCGGCGCTGGCGCTGCGCGGCGCGAAAGCCGCCGTCGACCAGGGCCTGCAGCTGGACCTCGCCAGCGGGCTGAAGCTCGAATCGCACATCTTCGCAAGCCTGTTCGCCACCGAGGACAAGCAGCGCGGGATGGCCTCCTTCATCGAGAGCGGACCCGGCAAGGCCGAGTTCGTGGGCAACTGAGCATGGCTGCCGCGACTCCGGCGCAGGTTCAGACTCCGGCGCAGGCTGCGACTCAGGAGCAGGTCCAGACGGCGACTCCGGAGCAGGTCGAGGCGGCCTGGTCCGATCCGAAGCTGGCCAACGTCCTCTACCACGACTGGGAGGCGGGCAGCTACGACGAGAAGTGGTCGATCAGCTTCGACGAGCGCTGCATCGACTACGCCCGGGACCGGTTCTGCCACGTCGCCGGCACCGACGGCTGGCCGTACGCCTCGGCGCTGGAACTGGGCTGCGGCACCGGCTTCTTCCTGCTGAACCTCAAGCAGGCCGGGGTGATCGGCGACGGGCACGTCACCGACCTGAGCCCCGGCATGGTCGAGGTGGCCCGGCGCAACGCCCGCGCGCTCGGCTTCGAGGTCGAGGGCCGGGTCGCCGACGCCGAGTCGATCCCGTACCCGGACGCCAGCTTCGACCTGGTGGTCGGGCACGCGGTGCTGCACCACATCCCGGACGTCGAGCTCGCGCTGCGCGAGGTGCTGCGGGTGCTCAAGCCCGGCGGCCGGTTCGTCTTCGCCGGCGAGCCGACCCGCTACGGCGACTTCGTCGCGCGCCGGCTGTCCCGGCTCACCTGGTGGGCGACGGTCCGGGCCGCCCGGCTGCCGGGGCTGCGGGGTTGGGCCCGGCCGGCGGCGGAGCTGGACGCCTCGTCCCGGGCCGCGGCGCTGGAATCGGTGGTCGACCTGCACACCTTCGACCCGGCCGAGCTGGCCGAGACCGCCCGGGCCGCCGGCGCGGCGGCGGTCAGCACCCGCACCGACGAGCTCACCGCGGCCTGGTTCGGCTGGCCGGTGCGCACCTTCGAGGCGGCCGTGCCCAAGGAGAAGCTGGGCTTCGGCTGGGCGATGTTCGCCTACCGCAACTGGCAGCGGCTGCACGCCCTCGACTCGGCGGTGCTGTCGCGGGTGGTGCCGGCCGGGCTGTTCTACAACGTCGAGATCACCGGGACGAAGCCGTGACCGGGGCCGCGCTCGACACCGTGCTGTTCGACCTGGACGGCACCCTCAGCGACTCCGCGCCGGGCATCCTCAGCTCGCTGCGGCTGGCCTTCGCCGACGTCGGCGTGCCCTGGGTGGACGAGGCCACCGCCCGGACGCTGCTCGGCCCGCCGTTCTGGCACTCGCTGCCGCCGCTGGTCGGGGAGCGCAACCTCGACGCCGTGGTGGCCGCCTACCGCAGGCACTACGTCGACGAGGGGGCGCTCTTCGACACCACCCGGTACGACGGCGTCGCCGAGGTGCTGGCCGCGCTGCGGGCGCGGGGCCTCCGGCTGGCGGTGGCCACCAGCAAGCCGGAGACGTACTCGATCCGGATTGTCGAGCACCTCGGCCTGGCCGGCTACTTCGAGACCGTGTGCGGCGACACGGTGGACGGCCAGCGCGACTCCAAGGCGCTGGTGATCGGCGAGGTGCTGGCCCGGCTGGGCGACCCGACGCCGGCGTCGGTGCTCATGGTGGGCGACCGCAGCCACGACGTGCTGGGCGCGGCGGCGCACGGCCTGCACTGCATCGGGGTGCTCTGGGGATACGGCAGCCGCGCGGAGCTGGCGAACGCGGGGGCGCTGCGACTGTGCGCCGAGCCGGCCGAACTGCTGGCCGCCATCCTCCCGGCGGCGGAGGCCACCGGGCCCGACCTGCCGACCGAACAGGCCGGCTGACCCGGTGCCGCTCTCGGGTTGGCGGGCGCGCCCGGACGGGTCGGCCGGCGCCCGGTTCCTCACCGTGGCCTCGCTTCGCTGGGTGCTGGCCCACCGCGCGTACACGCCGTGGTACCTCCTGCGGTACTGGCGGTTCCTGCGGTTCAAGCTGGCCAACCCGCACGTCGTGACCCACGGGTTCGTGTTCCTGGGCCGGCGGGTCGAGGTGCAGGCCCGGCCGGGGTACGGCCGGCTGGTGCTCGGCCGCTGGGTGCACCTCGGCGACGGCACCTCGCTGCGCTGCCACGAGGGGACGCTGCGGATCGGTGACAAGACCGTGTTCGGCCGCGACATCGTGGTCAACGCCTACCTCGACGTCGAGTTCGGCGCGGCCTGCATCGTCGCGGACATGGTGTACGTGACCGACTTCGACCACGTGACCGACGACGTGACGGTGCCGATCAAGGACCAGGGCATCGTCAAGGCGCCGGTGCGGGTCGGTTCCGACGTCTGGCTGGGCACCAAGGCGACGGTCACCCGCGGCACCGCGATCGGCGCCGGTTCGGTGATCGGGGCGCACGCGGTGGTCACCCGGGACGTGCCGGCGTGCTCGGTGGCGGTCGGCGTGCCGGCGCGGGTGATCCGGGACCGGCGGGCGGCCGCGGCCGAGGTGAGCGCGAACCAGGCCGCCCTGGCCGACATGGCCGCCAAGCTGCGGGACACCGGCGCCGGCGCGCATCAGCCGCGCACCTCCGCGTAGGCGGCGGCGGTCCGGGCGGCGACCGCGGGCCAGCCGAACTCGGACTCCGCACGCCGCCGGGCGTGCCGGGCCATCCGGGCGGCGCGGCCCGGTTCGGTGAGCAGCCGGTGCACCGCCGCCGCGATCGCGGCGGGGCTCTCGGGAGCGAACCGCAGCCCGGTGCGGCCGGGAGCCACCAGCTCGCGCAGGCCGCCGGTGTCGGAGACGGCGACCGGGGTGCCGGCCAGCTGGGCCTCCAGGGCGACCAGGCCGAACGGTTCGTAGAGCGACGGGACCACCACCACCGCGGCGCCGGCCAGCACCCGGTGCAGCGGCTCACCGTCGACGAAGCCGAGCCAGCGGATCCGGCCGGCGACCCCGTACCGGTGCGCCCGGTCGTGCTGTGCCGCGGCCAGTGGGCCGGCGCCGGCCACCACCAGCTCGATGCCGGGATGCCGGCCGGCCAGCAGCGGCAGCGCCTTGATCAGCTCCTGCAGGCCCTTCTCGTGCACCAGCCGGCCGGCGAACGCGATCCGCGCCGGGTGCCGCTCGCCGGCGGCGCCGACCGGGCCGGCTGCGCTCCCCGGTGCCACGCCGTTGCCGATCACCCGCGGCACGGCCGGCAGCTCGAACACCCGCCGGGCGTGCTCGGCCAGGTAGCGCGAGCAGGCCAGCACCGCGTCCGACCGGGCGCACATCCGCCGTTCCACCCGGTGGATCCGCCGCTGCAGGCCGGTGGTCAGCCAGCCCTGCTGGCGGCCCACCTCGGTGGCGTGCAGGGTGATCACCCGGGCGGCCCCGGTGCGCCGGGCGAGCAGCTCGGTGGCCGCGGCGGCCAGCCAGTCGTGGCCGTGCACCACGTCCGGGCGCCAGCCGGCCAGCACCTCCCCGGCCGCGTCGGCCAGCGACCGGGCGCCGGCCCGGGCCTGCTCCAGCAACGGCCCGTCCGGCAGCCGGGCGGTGCGCCGCACCAGCACCGGCCCGGCCCGCTCGGTGACCGGCCGCGGCCCGGTGCCCAGGGTGAGCACCCGGACGTCGTGGCCGAGCTCGGCCAGCTGCGGGGCGAGCATGCCGACGTGCCGGCCCAGCCCACCGACCAGCAGCGGCGGGTACTCCCAGGACACCTGCAGCACGCGCACCATCAGGGCATTTCCATCGTCTCGGCCCGCTGGATCTCGCCGAGTGCCCGGTCCACGAAACCGGCCAGCGGCTCGGCCTGCCGGCCGGCCAGCTCGGCGATCAGCAGGCTGGCGTGGGCGGCCAGCGCCCCGACCCGCGGCGCCTGCGCCCCGAGCCACGGCGTCTCCGCCTCGGCCACGCCCAGCGAGGTGAGCAGCACGACGAGCACGGCGTCCGGGGCGGTGTGCGGCCACCACGCGGCACCGGCGCGGCTGGTGTCGGCCAGCAGCTGCCGGGCGTCCGTGCTGTCGACGCCGTCCGGGTGCACCACCTCCAGCAGCTGCCGGATCACGCCGGCCTGCACGATCGACAGCTGGGCCGGCTCCAGCGCGGCGAGGGCGGCGGCCGCCTCGGCGAACCGTGCCGGGTCGCGCTCGGCGGCCGCCGTCGCCGCCGCCAGCACGGCCGCCCTGATCGCCGCCGGGGTGGTCTGCCTGCTCATGCGCGCTCCTTCGGGACCGGGACGGCCGGGGGTCGGTCGCACCCGACGCTAGCGGCAGCCACCGACAGGAACCGGTCAGAGCTGCCGGGCGTCCAGGTGACCGAACGCCCCGTCCAGCGCGCGCAGCCGGGCGGCGAGTTCCGCCCCGGTGCCGGCGGGCAGCGCGTCGGCCAGCTCGTGGAACCGCGCCGCGTGCTCCCGCGCGCGCTGCCAGGCGTAGCCGGCGGCGGAGTCGCGGGTGATCATGAACGCCCAGTCGCTGGAACTGGCCAGCAGCGCCTCCCGGGCCAGCTGGTCCAGCACCGGGTCGCGGGCCGCGAACCCGTCGCCGCACCGCTCGTCCAGCACCGTGAACAGCCGCTTCTGGATGCCGGCCAGCTCCTCGTTCAGCGGGGTGACCTGGTCGTTGTCCCAGATCCGCCAGTCCTTGCCGGCGCCCCAGGACGAGGTGGGCAGCTCGACCGGGCCGCCGACCAGGCCGGCCGCCGCGGCGCTGGCCAGCGTGGTCAGCCGGACGCCGGCCTGCGGCAGCATCCGCAGCACGGCGGCCAGGAACTGCGGTCCCTCGTACCACCAGTGCCCGAACAGCTCGGTGTCGAAGGCGGCCACCACCAGCCCGGGCCGGCCCTGCCGCTCGGCCAGCTCGGCCAGCCGCCGCACCACCGCGGCGGTGAAGTCGCGGGCATCGCGCAGCACCGCGGCCGCGGCGCGGTCCGGCAGCCACGGCGCCTTGTCGTCGCGGCCGGTCACCCGGGCCGGCCGGAAGCCCAGGTCGTCGAGCGCGTGGAAGTCCCGGTACGCCGGCCCCGCCGGGTAGCCGGTGCGCGAGGACCAGATCCGCTCGGCGACGGGCAGGTCCCGGCCGAAGGCGAGCACGCCGGTGTCGCCGACCGGCCGGGCCAGGCCGGTGTCGCCGCGCAGCGCCGGGCCGTCCACCACGAAGTGGCCGATGCCGTGCCGGGCGTACCGCTCGGCCAGGCCGGGGGCGTAGCCGCACTCCGGCGCCCAGATGCCAGGCACCCGCCGGCCCAGCCGCAGCTCGGTGTCGGCCAGCCCGGTGCGCAGCTGCGCGTCGGCGAACCGCTCGGTCAGCAGCGGCAGGAACGGGTGCGTGGCCGGCCCCGACAGCAGCTCGATCACCCCGGCGTCGATGAGCGGCCGGAGCGTGCCGGTCAGCCCGCCGGTCAGCCAGCGCGCCTCCAGGTCGGCCAGGCACGCGGTGGCCTCCCGGTGCTCCCAGCCGGCCAGCCCGGCCATCCCGGGACGGGTGGCCAGCTCGCCCGCCCGCAGCTGCCACCGGCCGGCCCAGCCGTGCAGCTCGGCCAGGCAGTAGGGGTCGTCCAGCATCGCCGCGACCACCGGGGTGACGCCGAGGGTCAGCACGTCGCGGTGCCCGTGCCGGGCCAGCTCGTCGAGCACCGCGACCACCCGGCGCCAGGAGCCGGTGAAGGCCTGGTGCAGCCACTCCTCGCCGACCGGCCAGGCGCCGTTGTGCGCCACCCAGGGCAGGTGGGTGTGCAGCACCAGGGCGAACGAGCCGACCGGCCTCATGCCGGTCGAGCCAGCACGATCAGGTCCAGGCCGGCGCCGGGATCGCCGGGGCCGACCGCGAAGTCGGCGGCGGTCACCGAGCCGACGTCGGCCGCCAGCTCCGGCGACCAGCCGGACGGCGGGGTGCGCAGCTGCGCGGCGACCAGGCCGCCGTGCCGGCGGTCCAGGCGCGCCAGTCGCGATCCGGCCCGCAGCCCGAGCAGCTCGCTCACCGCGAAGCCGTGGCCGGCCACCAGCGCGATCAGCTCCTCGGCGTCGAACTCCCTGACGTGGAAAGGGTTCTCGGGCTTCTGCCCGCGCGCCAGGCCGGGGGAGAAGGTGAGCCGGTTCGGGGTGCTGAGCGCCAGCAGGCCGTCCGGGCGCAGTACCCGCCGGCACTCGGCCAGGAACTGCGCAGGGTGCCAGACGTGCTCGATCACCTGCAGCGAGACCAGCGCGTCGGTGCAGCCGGTGCGGAACGGCAGCGCGGCCAGGTTGGCCCGGCAGGCCCGCAGCCCGGGGTGGGCCCGGCCCAGGTGGTCGGCCGTCGCGGCGTCGTAGTCCAGCGCGCAGGTGAGCCGGTAGCGGCCGGACAGCAGCCGAGCGCCGTACCCCTCGCCCGCGCCGACCTCCAGCAGGACGTCCCCGGCCAGCCGCCCGGCCAGGTAGGAGTAGGCGGCCTCGTGCCGGCGGAACCAGTAGTTCTCGCTCGCGATGCCGGGCAGCGTCCGCTCCCCGGTCAGCGTCAGGGCTGCGGTGCTGGCCGTGTCGATCGGTTCCTCCCTCGGCTGCCGGACGCGTCCGGACACGATAACCCGGTCCCAGCCAGCGGAACGGCCGGTCAGTCGTTGAACCGGTCCAGCAGCCCGGCCAGCGCGTGCACGTCGGCGGCCGGCCAGCTCGCCACCCGACCGGCCACCACCCGCAGCTGTGCCCGGGTGGCCTCGGCCAGCAGCCGGCGCCCCTCGGCCGTGACGGTCAGCTCCGTCCCGTCCCGGCCCTGCCGCTCGCCCCGGTGCAGGTAGCCGTGCCGTTCCAGCGCGGTGAGCTGCCGGCTGATGGTGGACTTGTCCAGCCCGTAGAGGCTCGCCAGGTCCGCCGCCCGGCTGCCGGGGTTGCCGTCGAGGTAGGCCAGCAGGGTGTGCCCGACGAAGCTCAGCGGGCCCGGCGCGCGGGCCCGGGCCCGGCGCGAGACCAGGGCCAGGTTGGCGTAGATCCGCTCGATGTCCCGTTGCCGTGTCACGCGCCACCCTCCGCGGCGGAATGCGTCTCGCCGAGTTGCAGTTTACAACTGATGTACGGCTAGTTGTATAGCGCAACTCGAAGGCTTGCGAGGTGTTCGACGCATGTCCACCCATTCCGCCACCGGAGCCGCGCCGCTGGGCCGGCGGGGACGGCTGTTCGCCCGCCAGCCGGGCCTGCGGCACCTGCTGCCGCACCTGCTGGTGCCGGTCTACCTGGCGCTCGGCATGGCGCTGGCCTACCTGGGCGGCTTCCACCGGGCCGAGCCGCATCACCTGCCGGTGGCGGTGGTCGGCAGCTCGCCGCCGTCGGCGGTGCTCGCCACCACCATCGGCGACCGGGCCGGCGCGCAGCTGGCGGTGCGCACCGTGCCGGACGCCAGCACCGCCCGGGCGCAGGTGCGGGCCGGAACGCTGACCGCCGCGTACCTGCCCGGGCCGGGCAACCCGACCGTGATCGTCGACTCCGCCGCCTCGCCGAGTGCGGCCCAGGTCGCCGAGACCGTCTTCGACCAGGTCGCGGCGACCGCCGACCGGCGGCTCACCGTGTCGGACCTGGAGCCGTTGCCCGCCACCGACCTGCAGGGCAGCAATCTGTTCTTCCTGCTGGTCGCGCTGACCGTGGGCGGCTACACCGCGGCGGCCACGCTCGGGGTCGCCGGCGCCGCGGCCCGGGTGCCGTACTGGCTGCGCTCGCTGCTCGGGGTGCTGGTGGCCGGGGTGATCGCGGTGCTCGGGGTGACCGTCGCCGAGCCGGTGGTCGGCGCGGTGCACGGCCACTTCGGCGAGCTGGTGCTCCTCGCCTGGCTGTACGTCGGCGGCGTGGCCCTGTTCGGCAGCGCCCTGCACGCCTTCTTCGGCAGGCTCACCACCGCGGTGCTGGTGACGCTGTTCGTGATGCTGAACTTCACCTCCTCCGGCGGCGTGTTCGACGGGCGCCTGCAGGCCGGGGTCTTCTCCGGGCTGGCCAACGTCTGGAACGGGTCGGCGTTCCTGCGCGCCGGCCGCGGCCTGCTCTACCGGGGCGGCACCGGGGTGGGGTACGGCCTCTGGGTGCTGGCCGGCTGGCTGGCGGCGGGCGTGCTGCTGGTCGCGACGGCGGCCCTGGTGGACCGCCGTCGGGCCGAACTGGCCGCGCTCGCGACGGCATATCGGCAGGAGGCCGAGCAGGAGGAACTGGACGAGGGCGTGGCCGCCTGACCGGCCCGGCGGGGTACGGGCTACAGCTCGACCCGGCCGACCGCCGCGCAGGTGAGCGAGCCGAACCAGACCACGCCGTCGCGCTCGCGCACCCCGCTGCACATGTAGAGCTCGTCGGACGGCTGCTGCAGGTCGTGCACCAGCCGTCCGTCGGCGTCGAAGGCCTGCGCCCACACCGTCCGGCCCTCGCGCGGCTGCAGAGCCTCCGGCAGCGCCCAGGCCAGCCGGCGCAGCGCCGGGTGCCGGGGCAGCAGCAGGTCCAGCACCCGGTTGCGGGCCGAGGGCAGCGCCACCCAGCACAGCCCATCGCTGCCCAGGGCGATGTTGTCGCAGAAGCCGGGCAGGTTCTGCACGTACGGTTCCCGCCGGCCCTGCCGGTCGCCGGTCAGCCAGAGCCGCTCGACGCTGTAAGCCCCGGTCTGGGCGAAGAGCAGGCATGACTCGTCGGCGGCCAGCGCGACGCCGTTCGGGAAGTGCAGGCTGTCCAGCAGCACCTCCACCGGGCCGCCGGGGCGGTGGCGCAGCAGCCGCCCGGTGCCGGCGTGCTCGAGCAGGTCGCCCTTGTACTCCTCGACGCCGAAGTGCCGGGAGCTGTCGGTGAAGTAGATCGTGCCGTCCGCGGCCACCGCGCTGTTGTTGCAGAACCGCATCGGCTGCCCGTCCACCTGACCGACCAGCACCTCGACCCGGGCCCCGGCCGGATCGTGCTCGTCCGGCCAGACCCGCAGCAGCCCCCGTCGCACGTCGCAGACCACCAGGCCGCCCTCCGGGTGCAGCTCCACACCGAGCCCGCGGCCGCCGGTGTGCGCGACCGTGGCGATCCGGTGCCCGTCGGCCGAGATCCGCAGGATCCGCCCGTCGTCCACGGCGGTCAGCACCGAGCCGTCGGCGTCGATCACCACGTCCTCGCTGGAGGTGCCCGGCAGCCGGATCACCCGGAGCACGAAGCCCCGGTCGCCGCGCCGGGCCCGGGCGCGGGGTGGCGCGGTCGGCGGCTGCCAGCGGGCCGGGCTGCGGAGCGCGGTGTGCCGGGTCATATCGACTCCCGTCCTCGGGTTGTACGAGAATGCAGCTACGAGCGCGGCGGCCGGCTGCCGGGCGCCGTTCCGGCCCGGAATCGTGCGGTTCCGGGTGAGCAGGTTCACCCTGCCACCATCGGATCGCCTTGGCTACTGATGGGTAACATCGGGACGACGCGGCGGCCGTGACGCCCGGCAGATCACCGACCTGCACCATCGTCGAACAAGTAAGGACGAAGCACACGTCATGAACATCGTTGTCCTCATGAAGCAGGTGCCCGACACCTACGCCGAGCGCAAGCTGAACCCGTCCGACAACACCCTGGACCGGGAGGCCTCCGACGCCGTCATCAACGAGATCGACGAGTACGCGATCGAGGAGGGCCTGCGGCTGAAGGAGGCCCACGGCGGTGAGGTCACCATCCTGACGATGGGTCCCGACCGCGCCACCGAGTCGATCCGCAAGGCGCTGTCGATGGGTGCCGACAAGGGCGTGCACGTGGTGGACGAGGCCCTGCACGGCTCCTGCGCGATCACCACCGCCAAGGTGCTGGCCAAGGCGCTCGGCACCCTGGAGTACGACGTGGTGATCGCCGGCCTGGAGGCAACCGACTCGCGGCTGTCCGTGGTGCCCGCCCTGGTCGCCGAGGCGACCGGCCTGCCGCAGCTGTCCGGCGCCCGCAAGGTCACCGCCGACGGGAGCACCCTGAGCATCGAGCGGGTCACCGAGACCGGCTACGACGTCGTCACCGCCAGCACCCCGGCCGTGCTGAGCGTGGTGGAGAAGATCAACGACCCGCGCTACCCGTCCTTCAAGGGCATCATGGCCGCCAAGTCCAAGCCGGTGCAGGCGCTGAGCCTGGCAGACCTGGGCCTGGCCGCCGACGAGGTGGGCCTGGCCGCCGCGACCACCGTGGTCGACTCGTTCGAGGAGGCCCCGCCGCGCAGTGCCGGCACCGTGGTCAAGGACGAGGGCACCGGCGGCTCCGCGATCGCCGACTACCTCGCCAGCAAGAAGCTCGTCTGAGCCCGCCGAGTCACGACTCCCAGATACCGATAGGAATTCACGATCATGGCTGAAGTTCTGGTACTCATCGATTCGGCGAACGGCACCCTCAAGAAGTCCGCGACCGAGCTGCTGACCGCGGCCCGCTCGCTCGGGGAGCCGTCGGCCGTCGTGATCGGCGCGCCGGGCACCGCCGCCGCCGTCGCCGGCCAGCTGGCCGAGTACGGCGCCGAGAAGGTCTACGTCGCCGAGAGCGACGAGTTCGAGCAGTACCTGGTCGCCCCGAAGGCCGAGGTGCTCGCGCAGCTGGCCGGCCAGGCCGGCCCGGCGGCGATCCTGGTCGCCTCCACCCCGGAGAACAAGGAGATCGCGGCCCGCACCGCGTTCAAGATCGGTTCCGGCTTCCTGGCCGACGCGGTCGAGATCGGCGAGGGCGGCTCGGTCACCCAGTCGATCTTCGGTGGTGCGGTCAGCGTCTCGGCCCGGGTGGCCAAGGGCGCCCCGGTGATCAGCCTGCGGGCCAACTCGGTCGCCGCCAGCCCGCAGCAGGGCGCCGCCGAGCAGGTGCCGGTCGAGGTGTCCATCTCCGACGCGGCCAAGGGCGCCAAGATCATCGACCGGGTCGAGGAGGCCAAGGGCTCCCGGCCGTCCCTGCAGGACGCCTCGGTCATCGTCTCCGGCGGCCGCGGCGTCGGCTCGGCCGACAACTTCAAGGTCGTCGAGCAGGTGGCCGACACCCTCGGCGCAGCGGTCGGCGCGTCCCGGGCGGCCACCGACGCCGGCTGGGTGCCGCACACCATGCAGGTCGGCCAGACCGGCGTCACGGTGGCCCCGCAGCTCTACATCGCGCTCGGCATCTCCGGCGCGATCCAGCACCGGGCCGGCATGCAGACCTCGAAGACCATCGTCGCGGTGAACAAGGACCCCGAGGCGCCGATCTTCGAGCTGGCCGACTTCGGCGTGGTCGGCGACCTGTTCCAGGTGGCCCCGCAGCTCGCCGAGGAGATCGGCAAGCGCAAGGGCTGAGCCCGGCAGCGTCCACCAGCGACGCCGTCCGTGCCGGAACATCCGGTACGGGCGGCGTCGTTGTCGTCTCCGCCCGGCCGTGCCGTGCCGGGCGCCGCGCACAGTAAGGTTCTCCGAACGTGACCGTCGAGACCGACCCCGCCGACCGCTCCATCTTTGCGGCCAGCTACCGGGTGACCACGGTCGGCGTGCTGATGCTGATGACGATCATCGCGTTCGAGGCGCTCGCGGTGGCCACCGCGCTGCCGACCGCGGCCCGCAGCCTGCACGGCCTGGCGGCCTACGGCTGGGCGTTCACCGGCTTCCTCATCACCAGCGTGATCGGCATGGTCGTCTCCGGCCTGCGCACCGACCGGCGCGGGCCGCGGTTGCCGCTGCTGGCCGGGCTGGGGCTTTTCGTGGCCGGCCTGGTGGTGGCCTCGCTGGCCGGCAGCATGTGGCTGCTGGTCCTGGCGCGGGTGGTGCAGGGCCTGGCGGTCGGGCTGCTGATCACCGCCATGTACGTCGTGATGGGCGAGGTCTACCCGAGCACGCTGCGGCCCCGGATGCTCGCCGCGCTGGCCACCGCCTGGATCCTGCCCGGCCTGGTCGGGCCGATCGTCGCCGGCTGGATCACCGAGCAGCTGTCCTGGCGCTGGGTGTTCGGCGGCCTGGCGCCGTTCGCGGCGGCCGGCGGCCTGCTGCTGCTGCCCGCCCTGCGCCGGCTGCGCAACGACCGGCGACAGGGCGGCGGCGACCCGCGGCGGGTGTGGTTCGCGGTGCTCACCGCGGCCGGTATCGCCGGCGTGGCCGAGATCGGCCAGCAGCAGAACGCGGCCAGCCTGCTGCTCGCCGTGGCCGGCCTGGCCGCGATGCTCTATGGCCTGCGCCGGCTGCTGCCACCGGGCACCGCCGGGTTCCAGGCCGGGGTGCCCGCCGCGATCGCGTTCCGCGGGGTGCTGGCCGGCGCGTTCGTCGGCATGGAGGTGCTGGTCCCGCTCACCCTGAGCGTGCAGCGGCACTACCCGCCGACGCTCACCGGCCTGCCGCTGATGCTCACCGCGATCACCTGGGCCGGCGCGTCCCAGCTGCAGGGCCGCTCGGCCGCGGTGCCGCGGGCGACCTTCGTAAGGCTGGGCCTGGCCTTGATCGCGGTCGCCGGCGTCGGCATGGCGCTGGTGGCCGCCCGGCTGGTGCCCGGCTGGGGCGCCTTCGTCGTCTGGCCGGTGGCCGGCGCCGGGGCCGGGTTCGCGCTCACCACGGTCAGCGCGGCCCTGATGGAGTTCACCACCGACGCCGACCGCGGCTCCGACTCGTCCTCGCTGCAGCTGGCCGACTCCTCGCTGTCGGCGGTCACCGCGGCCTACTCCGGCGCTCTGGTCTCGCTGGCCGCGCACGGCCGGCTCTCCTACGGCACCGGGCTGGCGGTCGCCTTCCTGACCATGGCGGTGCTGGCCGGGCTGGCGGTCACCCGGGCCGGCCAGCTGCGGCCCGGTCCGCGCCCGGTGCCGCGGGCCGGCGGTCCACGCTCCGGCCAGCGGTCCCGGCAACCGGCGGGCGCCTCGCCCGGTTCCGTAAGCTGAACCGCGATGCCCTACCTCGACCATGCCGCCACCACCCCGGTGCTGCCGGAGGTCATCGACGCGATGGCCACCGCCCTGGGCCGGCTCGGCAATCCGTCCTCGCTGCACACCTCCGGCCGGCAGGCCCGCCGGGCGGTCGAGGAGGCGCGCGAGTCGCTGGCCGCGCAGCTGGACGCCCGCCCGTCCGAGGTGATCTTCACCAGCGGCGGCACCGAGTCCGACAACCTCGCCGTCAAGGGCATCTACCTGGCCCGGCGGCAGGCCGACCCGCGCCGGCGCCGGGTGCTGATCAGCTCGGTGGAGCATCACGCGGTGCTGGACTCGGCCCAGTGGCTGGCCGAGCACGAGGGCGCCGAGCTGGTGCTGCTGCCGGTCGACGGCCACGGCCGGGTGCGGCCGGAGGCGCTCGCCGCGGCGATCGAGGACGATCCGGCCGCGGTGGCGCTGGTCAGCGTCATGTGGGCCAACAACGAGGTCGGCACCATCCAGCCGATCCGGCGGCTGGCCGAGCTCGCGCGCGAGCACGGCATCCCGTTCCACACCGACGCGGTGCAGGCGGTGGGCGTGCTGCCGGTGTCGTTCGCGGACTCGGGGGTGGACGCGATGACCGTCACCGCGCACAAGCTCGGCGGGGCGTACGGCACCGGCGCGCTGCTGCTCGGCCGTGGCGTGGCCTGCGCCCCGGTGCTGCACGGTGGCGGGCAGGAGCGGGAGGTCCGCTCGGGCACCCTGGACGTCCCCGGCGTGGTCGGCTTCGCCACCGCGATGGCGCTGGCGGTGGCCCGGCGCGACGGGCTGGCGGCCGGGCTGACTCGGCTGCGCACCGGGCTGGTCGACGGGGTCCGCGAGGTCGTGCCGGACGCGGTCCTGAACGGTGACCCGGTGCACCGGCTGCCCGGCAACGCCCACCTGTCCTTTCCCGGCTGCGAGGGGGATTCGCTGCTGATGCTGCTGGACGCCCGGGGTATCGAGTGCTCCACCGGCTCGGCCTGCTCGGCCGGGGTGGCGCAGCCGTCGCACGTGCTGCTGGCGATGGGCGCCGACGAGGCCCGGGCCCGCGGATCGCTGCGCCTGACCCTCGGCCACACCTCCACCGAGGCCGACGTGACCGCGGTGCTCGAGGCGATCGGCCCGGTCGTCGAGCGCGCCCGGCGGGCCGGCCTGGCCACCGAGCGGGTGTCGTCGTGAGGGTGCTGGCCGCGATGAGCGGCGGGGTGGACTCCGCGGTGGCGGCCGCCCGTGCGGTCGACGCCGGCTGGGACGTGACCGGGGTGCACCTGGCCCTGTCGAAGGCGCCGGCCACCCTGCGCACCGGCAGCCGGGGCTGCTGCTCGCTGGAGGACTCCCACGATGCCCGCCGGGCTGCCGACGTGCTGGGAATCCCCTTCTACGTATGGGATTTCGCCGAACGGTTCCAGGAAGACGTGATCGACGACTTCGTGGCCGAGTACGCGGCCGGCCGCACCCCCAACCCGTGCCTGCGGTGCAACGAGAAGATCAAGTTCGCCGCGCTGCTCGACCGGGCGCTGGCGCTGGGCTTCGACGCGGTGGTCACCGGCCACCACGCCAAGCTGGTCGACGGCGTGCTGGCCCGGTCGGTCGACGCGGCCAAGGACCAGTCCTACGTGCTGGCGGTGCTGACGCCCGAGCAGCTGCGGCACGCGGTGTTCCCGCTCGGCGACTCGACCAAGGCACAGGTGCGGGCCGAGGCCGCCGCCCGCGGGCTGGCGGTGGCCGACAAGCCCGACTCGCACGACATCTGCTTCATCGCCGACGGTGACACCCAGGCGTTCCTGGGCAGCCGGATCGGCAGCCGGCCCGGTGACATCGTCGATTCCGACGGCCAGGTGCTCGGCTCGCACCAGGGCGCGTTCGGCTTCACCGTCGGCCAGCGGCGCGGGCTCAAGCTCAGCCGGCCGTCGGCCACCGGCCAGCCGCGGTACGTGCTGTCGATCGAGCCGAGGACGAACACCGTGGTGGTCGGCGGGGCCGAGGAGCTTCGGGTGGACGTGGTGCGGGCCGAGCGCCCGGTCTGGCTCGCCGAGGCCGCCGCTGGACCGTTCGACTGCACCGTGCAGTTGCGGGCGCACGGGCTGACGTCGCCGGCCCGGATCGAGCCGGTCCCGGGCGGGGTGGTGGCCCGGCTGGCCGAGCCGCAGCGCGGTATCGCGGCCGGCCAGGCGCTGGTGATGTACGACGGTGACCGGGTGCTGGGCTCGGCCACCATCACCACCGCCGAACGGGTCGCGACAGCCGAGGGGGCGGCGACCGCCGAACGGGCCGCGACAGCCGAGGCGGCGACCGCTGAGCGGGCCGCGGATGCCCCGTCCCAGGCCACCCGGTGACCGGCGACAGGCCGTTCGGCTGGCCGGCCGGCATCGCCACCGGCGTCGGCTCGCTGCCCGGCACCGACCCGGCCGAGGCGCTCAGGCTGGTGCTCGGCGAGGTGGCCGGGCTGCCGTACCTGCCCGAGTTGCCGGCGCGTGGACTCGGCGCGGATCTGCTCGGGCGCGGCTGCGCGCTGCTGGTCGACCTGCCCATCGAGTGGCAGCCGCACGGCTGGACACTGACCAGCAGCCCCGGACGGGACCTGGCCCGCGCCCGCGACCACCTGGAGCGCGACCTCGACCTGCTCACCGAGCTGGCCGCCGGCGTCGGCGTGCTCAAGGTGCAGCTGCCCGGCCCGCTGACGATGGCGGCCGGCCTGGAGCTGCCGAACCTGCACAAGGTGCTGACCGACCACGGAGCCTTCCGCGACCTCGCCGGATCGCTGGCCGAGGGCGCCCGGCTGCACCTGGCTGAGCTGCGGTCCCGGCTGCCCGGCACCCGGCTGGTGCTGCAGGTCGACGAGCCGGGCCTGCCCGCCGTCCTCGCCGGCCGGGTGCCGACCCCGTCGGGCTACGGCACGGTGCGGGCGCTGGACCGGTCGCTGGCCGAGCCGGCCCTGGCCGAGCTGCTGGCGGCCGCGCCGGCCGGCTGCCGGGTGGTGCACTGCTGCGCGGGCGAGGTGCCGTACGAGCTGATCCGGGCGGCCGGCGCGGACGCGGTGAGCATCGACGCCGCGCTGCTCAGCGACGCCCGGCTGGACGCGGTCGGTGAGTTCGTCGACGCCGGCGGCGCGTTGTGGCTGGGTGTCGTGCCGGGCACGGACGCCGAGATCTCCCTTTCCGGCGCGCGGGAATCCGTGCGGCGCCGGTGGGCGCAGCTCGGCTTCGCGCCGGCGCTGCTGCCCGACCGGGTCGTGCTGACGCCGGCCTGCGGGCTGGCCGGCGCGAGCGCGGGGTACGCCCGGCGGACGATGTCGGTGCTGCGCGACACCGCCACCGCGCTGCGGGAGGACGCGGCCTAACCCGGGCTGGCCTCGATCGTGCCCGCACGGTCCCGGCGCACCCGCACCGGTTCCCCGGCGAAGCGCAGCCCGGTGACGTCGAGCTCGCTGAGGCCGGCCGGCCCGGGCAGCGGGCGAAAGTCCAGGACGCCGGCCGGCGCGTCCGGCCGGGGGCCGAGCAGGGCCGCGAACACCGCCACCGAACTGGCCGCCGACCACGCCTGCGGGCGGCAGGAGGCGGGATAGGGGATCGCCCGACCGGCTGTCCGCTGGTGGCCACCGTGCAGCTCGGGCACCCGGTAGCCGAACGAGTCGGCTGCCGCCAGCAGCCCCTCGACCAGGTCGGCCGCCACCTCGGCCGCGCCCGGCACCCCGTTGCCGGCCGCCGCGGCCAGCCCGCCGATCGCGATCGCGGTGTCGTGGGTCCACACCGAACCGGTGTGGTAGCCGAGCGGGTTGAAACCGACCGCGGCGCTCGACAGGGTGCGCAGCCCGAAGCCCGACGACAAGCCGGGACCGGCCAGCCGCCGCACCACCAGCGTCTCCTCGGCGGCGCTCAGCAGCCCGGTGCCGAGCAGGTGCCCGAGGTTGGAGGCGACCGCGTCCGCCGGCCGGCCGTCGCCGGCCAGTGCCATCGCCGGGTAGTCGCCGGCCGGGTCGCTGATCCAGAACGCCTGCCGGAACCGTTCGGCCAGCGCGTCGGCCCAGGCCCGCCAGCGCTCGCCGCCGCTTCGGCCGAAGGCGTCGAGCAGGTCCGCGCCGGCCCGGGCCGCCGCATATCCGTAGGCCTGCACCTCCGCCAGCGCCACCGGCGGCGCGGCCAGCCGGCCGTCGGCGAACCGGATCGAGTCGTGCGAGTCCTTCCAGCCCTGGTTGGCCAGCCCGTGCCCGGACGGGTCGGAATAGCGCAGGAAACCGCTGGCGTCGGTGCCGCTGTCGGCCAGCCAGCCCAGGGCCGCCTCCAGGTTGGGCAGCAGCGCGGTCACCTCTGCGGCGGGCAGGCCCCAGCGCCAGGCGTCGTGCAGCAGCAGGATCCACAGCGGGGTGGCATCGACCGTGCCGTAGTAGAGCGGGGGCAGCCGCAGCCCCTGGCCTGCGTGGGTCTCGGCGCCGTAGTCGGCTGCCGCCCGGCGCAGCTCGTGCAGGATCTTGCCCGGCTCCTCGGCGGTGTCGAGGTCGTGCCGGCGGCCCTGGCGGCGGGCCAGCGTGCGCAGCGTGCCCGCGGCCAGCTCGGTGCCCAGCGGCAGCAGCATCCTCGCCGCGATCAGCGAGTCCCGGCCGAAGAGGGTGAAGAACCACGGCACGCCGGCGCCCAGGAAGTGATCGGACGGCTCGCTCGGGTCGGCCAGCTCCAGGCCGCGCAGGTCGGCCAGCGACTGGCGCAGCCAGCGGTCGAGCCGGGTATCCCGGCCGGTGCAGGCCGCCTCGCCCAGCACCGAGCCGGTGACCGGCGCGACCACCTGGGGGCGGGGGTCGTCGCCGACCGTCCAATCCAGCTCGATCCGCAGGGTGGCGCCCGGGGCGAGTTCGGCCTGCCAGCGCAGCCGCCCGCCGGTCACGGCGGGTGGGGGCTGGGCGCGCACGCACACCGTGGTGCCGTCCGGGGCATGCCAGCTCAGCCCGTCCGGCCCGGCGGCCGGCGGCAGTGCCGGTGCCTGGTCACCCCGCTTGACCTGGTCGATGTCGGCCAGATCGCAGGCCAGGTCGAGCCCCAGCGTGACCGGCACCGGGCGCCCGGCGGTGGAACTGACCTCGATGCGTTCCCGGAGCCGGTCGCCGGCCGCGGTGCGCTCCCGGCACACCTGCACCGTCGGATCGAGACCGGGATCGCCCAGACCGCGAGCAATTGACACGGTGCGCACGGTGTCGGCACCGAGCACCCCGGCCGAGATCGCGACCAGTTCGGCACCGGCCAGCGACAACACCGAGGCCGAGATCACCCGCCGGTCGGCCAGGTAACCGCCGGCCACCCCGGGCCCGGTCAGCTGCCCGTCCGGTGGCACCAGCAGCAGGCCGGGCGCGCCGACCGCGGCCAGCAGATCGTGCAGGTAGGGCTGCATCGCGATGCCTTTCGTCGCCAGCTCGGTTCGCTCGCCGAGCCTAGCGAGGGGCACTGTCAATCCGGGGTGGTGGCGGTGACGGGACGAGATTGTCAGGGCCTCGCGGTAGCTTTCTCGATGTGAGCAGCCCCGACAGCGATCCGCCCGTCCAGGTAAGCGAGGCCTCGGTCGGCGCGCGCCAGCGGCATGCCGAGCTGGCCGAAGTCCTGACCGATGCGGCGTATCGCTACTACGTGGCGAACGCGCCCACGATGTCCGATGCCGAATACGACACCCGGATGCGCGAGCTGGAGGCGCTGGAGAACGAGTTTCCCGAGCTGCGCACGCCCAATTCTCCGTCGCAGAAGGTCGCGGGCACCATTTCCTCGCAGTTCGCCGCGGTCGACCACCTGGAGCGGATGCTCTCCCTCGACAACGCCTTCTCCGCCGAGGAGCTGCAGGCATGGGCCGACCGGGTGCTCAAGGAGGTGGAGCAACCGGCCTTCCTCTGTGAGCTCAAGGTGGACGGCCTGGCGATCAACCTGGTGTACGAGCGGGGCCGGCTGGTCCGCGGGGCGACCCGGGGCGACGGCCGGACCGGCGAGGACGTCACCCCGAACGTCCGGACCATCTCCGTCATCCCGGACCGGCTGGCCGGCGACGGCGTGCCGGAGCTGATCGAGATCCGGGGCGAGGTGTACTTCCCGACCGAGGAGTTCGCCGCGCTGAACGCCAAGCTGGTCGCCGATGGCAAGGCACCGTATGCCAATCCGCGCAACACCGCCTCCGGCTCGTTGCGGCAGAAGGATCCGCGGGTGACCGCCTCGCGCAACCTGCGGATGGTGGTGCACGGCGTCGGCACGGTCACCGGCGGCCCCGCCGTGCGCGCCCAGTCGGAGTGGTACGAGCTGCTGCGCGGCTGGGGGCTGCCGACCTCCGACCGGGCGCGGGTGCTCGGGTCGCTGGCGGAGGTCTCGGACTTCATCGGCTACTACGGGGAGCACCGCCACGATGTCGAGCACGAGATCGACGGTGTCGTGGTGAAGGTGAATTCCCTTGCCCAGCAAAGGCAACTGGGCTCGACCAGCCGGGCGCCGCGATGGGCGATCGCGTACAAGTACCCGCCGGAGGAGGTCAACACCAAGCTGCTCGACATCCAGGTCAATGTCGGGCGCACCGGGCGGGTCACCCCGTTCGGTGTGATGGAACCGGTGTTCGTGGCCGGTTCGACGGTGGGCATGGCGACCCTGCACAACGCCAGCGAGGTGGTGCGCAAGGGGGTGCTGATCGGCGACACCGTGGTGCTGCGCAAGGCCGGCGACGTGATCCCGGAGATCCTCGGACCGGTGGTCGAGCTGCGCGACGGCACCGAACGGGCGTTCGTGATGCCGACCCATTGCCCGGCCTGCGGCACCGAGCTGCGGCCGGAGAAGGAGGGCGACGCCGACATTCGCTGCCCCAACCAGCGGTCCTGCCCCGCGCAACTGCGTGAACGGCTGTTCCACGTCGCCGGCCGGGGCGCGTTCGACATCGAGGTGCTGGGCCCGGTGGCCGACCTGCGCGACGGCTCGGAACGCGAATTCGTCATGCCCACCCACTGTCCCGAGTGCGGCACCGAGTTGGCCCCGGCCAAGGAGGGCGACGCCGACATCCGCTGTCCGAACACCCGGTCGTGTCCAGCGCAATTGCGGGAGCGGGTATTTCACGTCGCCGGACGCGGCGCGTTCGATATCGAGGGCCTCGGCTACGAGGCGGCGGTCGCGCTGTTGCAGGCCGGCGTCATCACCGACGAGGGCGACCTGTTCACCATCGGCAGTCAGGATCTGTTGCGC
>DATJNU010000034.1:0-5751 GCA_035507775.1 Jatrophihabitans sp. | reverse complement strand
TCGTGCAGCACCACGGCCGCGTTCTTGACCCAGTCGTGGGCCTCGATCGCCACCCTGATCTCGTCGAGTTCCACCCGGAAGCCGCGCAGCTTGACCTGGTTGTCGGCCCGGCCGGTGAACTGCACGGTGCCGTCGGCGTTCCAGTGGCCGAGGTCGCCGGTGCGGTAGAGCCGGGCGTACCCGGTCAGCTCGTGAAAGGGGTTCCGCACGAACCGTTCGGCGGTCAGCTCCGGCCGGTTGAGGTAGCCGCGGGCCACCTGGGCACCGCCGAGGTAGATCTCACCCACCTCGCCGACGGCCACCGGGGCGAGCCGCTCGTCGAGCACGTACAGCTGGGTGTTGTGGACCGGGCGCCCGATCGGGATGGTGTGCGGCCCGTCGGCCAGCGCGGCCGGATCGACCGTGAACGCCGAGCTGTTGATGGTGCATTCGGTGGGGCCGTACAGGTTGGTCAGCGAGCAGCCCGGCAGCGCCTGCCGGATCCCCTCGGCGAGCTTGCGGGACAGCGCCTCGCCACCGCTGAACAGTTTGCGCAGCGAGGTGCAGGCGGCGAAGTCGTCCTGGCCGAGCAGCGCCTGCAGCAGGGTCGGGACGCACTGCAGTGCGGTCACCTCGTGCTGCCGGACCAGCTGGATCAGCCGGGCCGGGTCCCGGTAGGCGCCGGGCTCGGCCAGCACCACCCGGCTGCCGACGGCACCGGCGAGGATCTCCCACTGGGCGGCGTCGAAGCTCATCGGCGTCTTCTGCGCGATCGCCTGGGTCTCGTCGATCCCGAGCTCCGCGCGCAGCCAGCGCAGCTGGTTGACCACGTTGCGGTGCTCGACCAGCACGCCCTTGGGCTTGCCGGTGCTGCCGGAGGTGTAGATGACGTAGGCGAGCGCGTCGGGGGACGGTGCCGGCAGCGGCTGGTCGGCGCCGGCCCGCCGGGCCTCGGCGACGGTCACGATGCGGGTGCCGGCCGGGCTGAGCTCGGCCAGCCGGCCGGCCAGGTGCGGCTGGGTGAGCACCACCCGGGTGCCGCTGTCGGCGATCATGTACCGCAGCCGCTCCTCCGGGTACTCCGGCGACAGCGGCAGGTACGCCCCGCCGGCCATCAGCACGCCCCAGGCGCCGACCACCAGGTCGGTGGAGGGCTCCACGAACATGCCGACCGGCTCCTCGGCGCCCAGCCCGTGCGCGCGCAGCAGCTGGGCCAGCCGACGGCTCTCCGCTGCCAGCCCGGCGAAGGTCAGCGTCTCCGGGCCGGCGGTGACCGCGACGAGGTCCGGTCGCCGGCGGGCCTGGTCGAGCAGCAGTTCCGGCAGCGAGCAGTCGGGTCCGGTGTCGGTGACGGTGTCGTTGAACTCGCGGACCACGAGCCGTGTCTGTTCAGGTCCGAGCACGCGGAAAGCACCTCGATTCGTCGAAGTAGATCTCGTCCGGGCGCGACTCGGCGCGCCGCCGATGGGCGACGTCGGGACACGAATGCGGACGTGTATCAGGGCAGGGTGATATGGCGCGCGGTACGAAGTCGGCACCGCGCGTATCTATCGAAGAATGGTTTTGTCAGGGCAGGGCGATATTCATTTGAGTGATCGTGTTCCGGCGATCGACACCCCGGCGCGAGGTCGGCAGGCGTGCGCGCCGGAATCTCGTAGCCCGGTGCTCGGGGTCTCGTCCGCCGTGCGGCGGCGAGGCACGCGATCAGGTCACCTGCAAGGGGTATGCAGCTGACTGCCGACTATTCGCGGTGTCGGGTAGGTCGCGGTCAATACTGGCAGATGTGTCGTACGTGCGCAATGTCCGATTTAGTAATTAACCGACATCATTCAGATCGGCCTGGGGATCGCTGGCATATCCGTGCACCAGCAAAATAATGTCACATTCAAACCGTGCGTGAATTTGATGGTTTCAAAACGGAACGATTATTGTAACGACCGATCTGGGACGGGCCGGCGAACCCGGCTCAGCCGGCCTGCACCGGCCCGGCGCCCAGGCTGCGCCGGCGAGCGCCGATCAGCACGATGCCGGCCGCGGCCGCGGCGGTGATGATCCCGAACGCCCAGCGGAACCGGGCGTACGAGGCGTCGGTGCCGAGCACCAGCGTCAGGATCGCCACGGTGAGCGCGCCGGACAGGTACTGCGAGGTGGTGAGCAGCGCGCCGGAGGTGCCCTGGTGCTCGACCGGCACGTCGTGGGTGCCGATGATGAACATCGACGTGTAGATCACGCCGTGCCCGAAGCCGCTCAGCAGCAGCCCCGGCAGCAGGGCCAGCGCGTACGAGCCGCCCTGCAGGGTGAGCACCAGCCAGACCAGCCCGACCGCCGCCACCGTGAAGCCGCCCATCAGCACCGCCGCCGGGGCGAACCGGCGGACCGCCCGGCCGGCCGAGGTGCTGCCCGCGGTCACCATGACCGCCAGCGGCAGGAACGCGAAGCCGGCCTCGAGCGCGCTGTAGCCCTTGCGCGACTGCAGCAGCAGGGTGAGCAGGTAGAACTCGGACCCGACGCTGGCCATGTAGAAGGCCGTGGCGCCGGCGCCGATCCGCAGCGACCGGACGCCGCGCAGCACCGGCTCGATCAGCACCGTGGCCGACCGCCGCTCGTTGCGCAGGAAGGCGGTGAACAGCGCGATCGCCAGCACGTAGCAGGTCAGGGTCGCCGGGTGGGTCCAGCCCTCGCTGGCGCTCAGCGTCAGCGCGAGCACCAGGCTGAGCACGGTGCCGGTGCCCAGCATCGAGGCCAGCACCGGCACCTGCTTGGCGGCCGACCGGTCGATCGCGCTGCGCACCCAGATCGCCGTGCCGAGGGCGCACAGCAGGGTCAGCGGCACGTTGATCTCGAAGGTGAGCCGCCAGGACGCGGCGGTCAGCAGGCCGCCGAGGATGGCGCCCGCCGCCAGCCCGGAGGCGCCGACCGAACCCCAGACCGCGAGTGCCCGGCTGCGGGCCGGCCCGGCCGGGAAGGTGATGCCGATCAGGCCGAGCACGGCCGGCTGCAGCAGGGCGGCGCCGAGGCCCTGGGTGCCGCGGGCGGCCAGCAGCACCGCGCCGTCCTGGGCCAGGCCGCCGACCGCGCTGGCCAGGCCGAACAGCACGATCGCGATGACGAACAGTTGCTTGGGCCCGATCCGGTCGGCGAGCCGGCCGCCGACCACCAGGAAGCCGGCGAAGAGCACCGCGTAGGCGCTGACCACCCACTGCGCCAGTGAGGTCTTCAGGTGCAGATCGGTGGCGATGCTGGGCAGCGCGATGTAGATGATGGAGTAGTCGAGGGCGATGATGAACTGTGCGATCGAGATGACCGCCAGCGTCGCGAGGTTCCGGTCCGGCGTGGCCGCGGCGACCGGGTGACCGCCGACGGTGGCCTGGCTGGCCTCGGCGACCGGCGCCACGGTGGTCACGGCGGGCTGGGCGTCGTCCGGTCGCGAAGAGCTCATAGCCGCCATAGTGGAACGTTGACACTAATGTGAAGGAAAGTCGGGCAGGGGGCAGCGCATGCGGATCGGCAAGTTCGCGGAGCGGACCGGCGTCCCGTCCCGGCTGCTGCGTTACTACGAGGAGCAGGGCCTGCTCGAACCTGACCGGTCCGTCAACGGCTACCGGGACTACCCGGAGAGCCTGGTCGACCGGGTGGTGCAGATCCGCGGGCTGCTCGAGGCCGGCCTGCCGATCCGCATCATCAAGGACATCCTGCCGAGCCTGGACGACCCGACCGCGATCCACGTGGTGGACGCCGACCCGGAGCTGATCGCGACCCTGGAGCGGGAGCGGGAGCAGATGGACGCCCGGATCCGCTGCCTCACCCGCAACCGGGACGGCCTGACCGCCTACCTCACCGCGCTGCGCGGCCACCAGGCCGCCGGGTACAGCCCGGTCGGCCGCTGAACCGGCTGCCGGTGGCACGGGCCGGCCAGGCTCAGCCCAGCCGGTGCAGCCCGGCCGACGGGCGCACCTCGAACGCGGCCGGCGGCCGGTAGCCCCGGCCGGCGAAGGCTCCGTCCACCGCGACCGCGGCCGCCCGCGCCTGCCGCGGCTCGAACAGGCCGATCACGCAGCCGCCGAAGCCGCCGCCGGTCATCCGGGCCCCGAACGCGTCGAAGGCCAGCAGCACCTCGACGGCCAGGTCCACCTCGGGCACCGAGTTCTCGAAGTCGTCCCGCATGCTCGCGTGCGAGGCGGTCAGCAGCGGACCGATCTCGCGCAGGTCACCGTGCCGGAGCAGCTCGGCGCAGGCCAGCGTCCGGTCGTTCTCGGTGACCACGTGCCGGGCCCGGCGGCGCAGCCGGTCGTCGTCCAGCCGGGCCAGCGTCGCGGCCAGCCCCTCGGCCGGCACGTCCCGCAGCGCGCGGACGCCGAGCTGGCGGGCGGCCGCCTCGCAGTCGGCCCGGCGCTCGCCGTAGAGCCCGTCGGTCAGCTGGTGCGGTGCCCTGGTGTCGACCACCAGCAGCGTCAATCCGGCCGCGGCCGGGTCGAACGGCACCGGTTCGACCTGCAGCGAGCGCATGTCGCACAGCAGCACCCGGCCCGCCTCGCCGTGGACCGAGGCGAGCTGGTCGAGGCCGCCGGTCGGCGCGCCGACGAAGTCGTTCTCGGCCTGCCGGGCCACCGACACCAGCTCGGCGCGGTCCAGCCCGAGGCCGAACAGCTCGTCCACCGCGCCGGCCACCGAGCACTCCAGCGCGGCCGAGGACGACAGCCCGGCGCCGGTCGGCACGTCGCTGTCGAGCGCGATGCTCAGCCCGCCCGGCCGGTGGCCGCGCTCGCGCAGCGCCCACACCACGCCGGCCGCGTACCCGGCCCAGGCATCGTCCCCGGTCAGCGCGCCGGGTGCCAGCTCGGCCAGCGGCAGCTCGACCACGCCGCCGACCTGGGCCGAGGTCACCTCGACCACCGGTTCGTCCAGCGCGGCGACGGTCGCGGTGCAGCCGGCCTCGATCGCCAGCGGCAGGCAGAACCCGTCGTTGTAGTCGGTGTGTTCGCCGATCAGGTTCACCCGGCCGGGCGACCGCCAGCGGGCCTCGGTCACGGGCGGTCCCGTCGCGCGAACGCCCAGGCGTCGGCCACCATCTCGTCCAGCCCCCGGACCGGCTGCCAGCCCAGCACCTGCCGGGCGCGCTCGTGCGAGGCGATCAGCACCGCCGGGTCACCCGGCCGGTTCGGTGCGTCGACCGCCTGCGTCGGCCGGCCGGTCACCCGGCGGACGGCCTCGACCACCTCGCGCACCGAGGCGCCGGTGCCCGAGCCGAGGTTGCACACCAGGTGCTCGCCACCGGCGCCGGCGGTCCAGTCCAGTGCCCGCAGGTGGGCCTCGGCCAGGTCGAGCACGTGGATGTAGTCGCGCACGCAGGTGCCGTCGGGTGTCGGGTACGACGTCCCGTTCACCTGCAGCTCGGCGCGCTCACCGGCCGCGACCTGCAGCGCGATCGGGATCAGGTGGGTCTCGGTGGCGTGCCGCTCGCCCAGCGGTTGCGGGCCGGCGAGCCGGGCGCCGGCCACGTTGAAGTAGCGCAGGCTGACCGCCCGCAGGCCGTGCGCGGTGGCGTAGCCGCGCAGCATCTGGTCGACCGCGAGCTTGCTGGCACCGTACGGGTTGGTGGGGGCGGTCGGGTCGTCCTCGGTGATCGGCACCGACCGGGGCTCGCCGTAGGTCGCCGCGGTGGAGGAGAACACCAGCCGGCCGACGCCCGCGCCGCGCATCGCCTCCAGCAGCGCCAGGGTGCCGGCGACGTTGTTGGCCCAGTACCGTTCCGGCGCGGTCATCGACTCGGCC
>DATJNU010000033.1:0-3263 GCA_035507775.1 Jatrophihabitans sp. | reverse complement strand
AGCACCCGGTGCACCGGCTCGTCCGGGTCGCCGCAGGTCAGGCCGACCGCGTCCCAGGATTCCGCGGTGGCCGGTGGGTACCAGCCGTCGAGGGCGCCGATCAGTTCGCCGAGGGTGGGCACCCCTGGCACGCTACTGCAGGAGTTCGGCGATCCCACCGCACCGGGCGCCGCGGGTGTGACAGCATTCCGCCCGGCGCGCCCACTGCCCGCGAGGAGGACCGGTGCTCTACTTCGACGGGCTGTTCGGCCTGCTGATGCTCGGCCTGTGGCTGTTCTGCATCTTCGACGTCATCACCACCGACGCGGTGCGCTGCCGGAACCTGCCCAAGCTGGCCTGGCTGGCGGTCGTGCTGATCCTGCCGGACGTCGGCTCCGTCGCCTGGCTGGTGGCCGGGCATCCGTGGCAGGCGCGCGGCCGCCTTCCCGAGCACGACCGGCCGGGACGCCAGGTGCCGGTCAACCCGGACGACGACGAGGCGTTCCTGCAGGCGCTGCGCGACCGGGTCCAGCAGCAGCGGCGGGACCACCGGGCCCAGCAGGAGCGCGATCGGCGTCCGGAGCAGGAGCCGGACCAGCCGGGCAGCGACGGCTGATCCCGGTGAGCCGGGCCTGAGAGCGATTTCCGGCACCTCGAAACGATCAAGTGTTCCGGCCAGCCGCCGATCAAGCCACCGACGTGCGTCCTCGGCAACCTCAGGAGCGAAGGTGGCACAACCGGCTGCACCGGCGCGGCGGGCACGAGCATCCCGCCGTCGGGTGATTCTCACCGCGCTCGGCACGCTCGCCGTCGTGGTCGCGGAGTTCGTGCTGCTGTACGGGGTCTACCAGCGGTCCGGCCCGGTCGGGCGGGCCGAGGTGGTGGTGGCCGGCT
This sequence comes from Jatrophihabitans sp., assembly GCA_035507775.1. Lineage (GTDB taxonomy): Bacteria > Actinomycetota > Actinomycetes > Mycobacteriales > Jatrophihabitantaceae > Jatrophihabitans_A. Next base: position 2,390 of record DATJNU010000033.1, on the reverse strand, counting down.
ACGACGGCCAGCTGCGCGCGGCCACCCCCGGCCAGGCCCGGGCGCTGGCCGGCCAGGCCCGGGCGGTCGCCGACCGGGCCGCCGCGAACGGCGCGGGCCGGGCCGCGGTCGGCTCGCTGCGGGACGCGGCCGGCAGCGGCGCCGGCGATGCCGCCCTGCTGACCCGGCTGCGGACCTCGACCGCGGCGGTCCGGGCGAGCCTGGCCGACCGGCACCGGGACCTGGACCGCGAGGCGGCCACGGCGTACGCGCTGATGCTGGTGATCGCCTCGGTCGGCTGGATGGTCTGGTTCCGGCGGCTGGTCGGGCGGCACCGGGCGCTGCAGCGCCGGTTCACCCAGGCGCAGTCCCGGGCCGAGGGCGAGCAGCGGCTGGCGGCGCTGGTGCGCAACGCCGCCGACGTGCTGGCGGTCTGCGACGCGGACGGCACCGTCTCCTTCGTGACGCCGTCCTGCCGGGCGGTGCTCGGCCGGGACACCGACGAGCTGGCCGGCAGCCGGCTGACCGAGCTGGTGGAGCCGGCCGACCTGGACCTCTGCCTGCAGCAGCTGGCCAGCCTCGGCGTCGGCGCCGAGGAGCAGCTCAGCTGGCGGATGCGGCACGCCGACGGCCGGACGCTGGCGGTCGAGGGCACCGTGAGCAACCTGCTCGCCGAGCCCTCGGTGGCCGGCCTGGTGCTCACCCTGCGCGACGTCACCGCCCGGCGCGAGCTGGAGGATCGGCTGAGCTTCCAGGCCTTCCACGACTCGCTGACCGGCATGGCCAACCGGCAGCTGTTCACCGACCGGCTCGAGCACGCGCTGATCCGCCGGCCCGGGGTCAGCTCGTCGCTGGTGGTGCTGCTCTGCGACGTGGACGACTTCAAGGCGATCAACGACAGCGGCGGCCACGGCGTCGGCGACCAGGTGCTGGTCGAGGTCGGCGCCCGGCTGCGCAGCCTGCTGCGGGCCGGCGACACCGCCGCCCGGCTGGGCGGTGACGAGTTCGCGCTGCTGCTCGACGCCGCCACCCTCGACTCGGCGACCGAGTTCGCCGAGCGCATCCGGCACGCCCTGCAGGCCCCGGTGCTGATCGGCGACCAGGTGATCGGGGTGCAGGTCAGCATCGCGCTGGCCGAGGCCGTGCCGGGCGAGCTGACCGCCGAGCAGGCGCTGCGCAACGCCGACGTGGCGATGTTCCTCGCCAAGGACTCCGGCAAGTCCGGCCTGGCCCGGTACGAGCCGAAGCTGCACGCCGAGGCGCTGGAACGGCTGGAACTGCGGGCCGACCTGCAGCGGGCGCTCAGCCGGGCCGAGCTGGTGCTGCACTTCCAGCCGACCATCGACCTGTCCTCCGGCCAGGTGGCCGGCTTCGAGGCGCTGGTGCGCTGGCACCACCCGCAGCGCGGCCTGCTCGGGCCCAACCTGTTCATCCCGATGGCTGAGGAGAGTGGCCTGATCCAGCCGCTCGGCGCCTGGGTGCTGCGCGAGGCGGCGGCCGCCGCGGCCGGCATGCAGCTGCCCGGCCGGCGCCCGACGATGTCGGTGAACGTCTCGGCCCAGCAGCTGTCCCAGGCCGGCTTCGTCGACCAGGTGCTGGAGACGCTGGCGGTCACCGGGCTGCCCTCGGACCGGCTGGTGCTCGAGATCACCGAGACCGTGGTGCTGCGCGACCTGGACCGGGTCGCGCCGCGGCTGGCCGCGCTGCGCGACCGGGGCGTGCGGATCGCCATCGACGACTTCGGCACCGGCTACAGCTCGCTGGCCTATCTCAGCCACCTGCCGGTGGACGTGCTCAAGGTCGACAAGTCCTTCATCGACCGGGTCACCCTCGACCAGCAGGACGCCTCGCTGACGGAGGCGATCATCGGGCTGGCCCAGAGCATGAACTTCACCACGGTGGCCGAAGGGGTCGAGCACAAGGACCAGGCCAGCTGGCTGCTCGAGGCCCGCTGCACTCTCGGCCAGGGCTACCTGTGGTCCAAGCCGGTGGACCTGACCACCGCGCACCGGATCCTGGCCGACAGCGCGGCCGACCCGGGCCCGGCCCGCACCCGGGGCAAGCTGGCCGAGCGGGCACCGGCCGGCTGACCGCACCGCATCGCATCGCATCGCCAAAGCTGATTCGAACGTTCATTTGATTATCGGGTGTACGGTGCAGGCATGACCGCACCCTGGCAGGGCTCGCTGCTCGACCTGTGCGACGCACCTGAGCTCGGCGCGCTGGCCGGGCACCTCGAGCGCACCGGGCTCGGCGGCGGCGCCTGGCTCGACCTGCGGCCCGGCTGGCTGGCCGGTGGCACGGACCTCTTCGACGAGCTGGTCGCGCGCGTCCCCTGGCACGCCGAGCGCCGGCAGATGTACGAGCGGGTGGTGGACGTCCCCCGGCTGACGAAGTTCTACGGCGAGCGC
>DATJNU010000032.1:0-18236 GCA_035507775.1 Jatrophihabitans sp. | reverse complement strand
GACTGGCAGGGCGGCTACCAGCTGACCGGGCTGCCGGCCGTCCCGCTGGCGGTCTGCTTCGTCCCGGGCTGGCAGGCGTACCAGCCGCAGTGCTACGCGAACGCGGCCGACGCCGGCACCGCCACCCCGATCACACCGGTTGCCGGCCAGGTCAGCGCCGGCATCGACGCGGTGCTGGCGCCGGGCGCCACGAGCGGCACCGTCACCCAGAACCGGGCGAGCGCCTAGCGACAGACCGAGGCTGAGGCCGGGGCCGGCCCCGGCCTCAGCACTCGATGACGTTGACGGCCAGGCCGCCGCGGGAGGTCTCCTTGTACTTGACCTTCATGTCGGCGCCGGTGTCGCGCATCGTCTTGATCACCTTGTCCAGGCTGACCACGTGGCTGCCGTCGCCGCGCAGCGCGATCCGGGCGGCGTTGATCGCCTTCACCGCGGCCATCGCGTTGCGCTCGATGCACGGCACCTGCACCAGCCCGCCGACCGGGTCGCAGGTCAGGCCGAGGTTGTGCTCCATGCCGATCTCGGCGGCGTTCTCCACCTGCAGCGGTTTGCCACCGAGCACCTCGCAGAGCGCGCCGGCGGCCATCGAGCAAGCCGAGCCGACCTCGCCCTGGCAGCCCACCTCGGCACCGGAGATGGAGGCGTTCTCCTTGTACAGCAGCCCGATCGCCGCCGCGGTGAGCAGGAACCGGACCACCCCGTCGTCGGAGGAACCGGGCACGAACCGCCGGTAGTAGTGCAGCACCGCCGGCAGCACGCCGGCCGCCCCGTTCGTCGGCGCGGTGACCACCCGGCCGCCGGCCGCGTTCTCCTCGTTCACCGCCAGCGCGAACAGGCTCACCCAGTCCATCACCCGCAGCGGGTCGGTGGAGAACGCCTCCGCGGTCAGCGTCCGGTAGAGCTCCGGCGCCCGGCGGCGCACCTTCAGCCCGCCCGGCAGCAGCCCCTCGTTGCGGAAGCCGTTCTCGACGCACTCCTGCATGACCCGCCAGATCTCCAGCAGGCCGGCCCGGATCTCGGACTCCGTGCGCCAGGCCTTCTCGTTCTCCAGCATCAGGTCCGAGATCGACAGGCCGGTGCGGCTGGCGTGCTCGCACAGCTCGGCCCCGGTGGTGAACGGGTAGGGCTGCACGGTGTCGTCCGGCTTGATCCGGTCGGCCCCGGTGGCCAGCTCGTCCACCACGAAGCCACCGCCGACCGAGTAGAAGGTGCGCTCGCGGATCACCTCGTCGCCGACGAAGGCGGTGAAGCGCATGCCGTTCGGGTGGAACGGCAGGCTGGAGCGCCGGTGCAGCACCAGGTCGTCCGGGCCGAGCCGGGCCGGGTGCTCGCCCAGCAACAGCACCTGCTCGGCGGCCCGCACCGCCTGGACCCGCTCCAGCACGGTGGCGGTGTCGACGTGCTCCGGCGTCTCGCCCTGCAGGCCCAGCACCACCGCGCGGTCCGAGCCGTGGCCCCGGCCGGTCGCGCCGAGCGAGCCGTACAGCTCGGCCCGCACCCGGTCGACCTTGCCGGCCAGGCCGTCGTCGGCCAGTCCCTGCGCGAACGTCCGGGCCGCCCGCATCGGCCCAACCGTGTGGGACGAGGACGGACCGATACCGATCGAGAACAGGTCGAACGCGCTGATGGCCACGGCTCTATCTTGCACCTCTCGCGAGCGGTGTCCGGATGCCACCGAACACGGCACCGGCCGCCACCCGGGTCTGCGAGTGGCGGCCGGTGCTCGAACGGCAGCGGATCCGTCAGATGACGTGCAGCGTCACCACGATGTTGTCGCGGGTGGCCTTGGAGTACGGGCAGAACGCGTGCGCCAGCTCGACCAGCTCGCGCGCGGTGGCGTCGTCCACCCCGGGGATGGTCACCTCGAGCTCGACGGCGAGGCCGAAGCCGCCGTCGTCGGTGCCGCCGAACGACACCTTCGCCGTGACGGTGGCCTCGGCGGTGTCGATGCCCTTGGTCTTGGCCCGGTTCGCCAGCGCGCCGTTGAAGCAGGCGGCGTAGCCGGCGGCGAACAGCGTCTCCGGGTTGACGGCGGGCTCGGGGGTGGTGCCGGGCTGGGCCAGGTCGAAGTCGACCAGGCCGTCCTCGCTGCGCACGTGCCCGGCCCGGCCGCCCTTGGCGGTGGCGGCGGTGGTGTAGGCGACCTTCTTCAATTCGGCGGGCATGAAGCTCCCTCTCATACGTTCGTCGACGACTGCGGGCCGGACGCGCCGGGCCCGGATGGCATGCTGTTCCATCATGCCGAGTTCCTCCCACCTCACGCGCACGGGCCGGTTCCAGGCCGAGGTCACCGCCCTGAGCATGCTGTCGCCCCGGATGCGGCGGATCACGCTGGCCGCGCCCGAGCTGGCCGGGGTGGCCTGGCCGCTGGCCTGCGACGTCGCGGTGGCACTGGCCGGCCCGGACGGCCGGGAGGTGCGCCGCCGCTACACCGTCCGCGCCGCGGCCGGGGACTCGATCGTGCTGGACGCGGTGCTGCACGGCCACGGCCCGGGCTCGTCCTGGGCGGCCGGACTGCAGCTCGGCGACCAGGTCGGCTTCGTCGGCCCGCGCGGCGAGATCGCGCCGGCCGACGCGGACTGGCTGCTGGCGCTGACCGACGAGGCCGGGCTGCCGGCGATCGCGGCCCTGGCCGAGGCGCTGGGCGGGCACCCGGTCACGGTGCTCGCCGAGCTCGCCGACGAGGGCGAGCGCTACCCGCTGCCGGCCAACGCCGACCCGCACTGGCTCAGCCGGGACGGGCAGCCGGCGGGTTCGGCCGAGCTGCTGCTCGGCGCGCTGGCGACTTGGCAGCCGCCGGCCGGCCGGGGATACGCCTACGCCCTGGGCGAGTCCCGCGCGGTGGTGCGCTGGCGGGACGAGCTGGCCCGGCTCGGCCTGGGCCGGGAGTCGGTCTACGCCAAGGGGTACTGGAACCTGAACGCGCGCCCGACCCGCTGACCCGCCCCGTCAGGGCGCCGTGGCGGGCGGCCCGGGGTCGGCGGGGTCGAGCAGCGCGCCGGGGTCGCCGAGCGCGCGTTCCAGCACCGCGCCCGCCGCGCCGAGCACCGCCGCGTCGGTGCCGAGGGTCGACCGGGCCAGCCGGACGCCGGGCCCGGATAGCACCCGCAGGTCGAGTTCGGCCCGCAGCGCCGGCACGATCAGCTCGTACAGCTGGGCGTACCCGCTGCCGAGCACCACCAGCGGCAGGTCCAGCACGTTCAGCAGCGACGCCAGCCCCACGCCCAGCGCCGAGCCGGCCGCCGCGAGGGCTGCCAGGGCGGCCGGTTCGCCCGCCGCGCCGGCCGCGGCCAGGGCGACGAGGTCGCGCTGGCCGGACGCCGCGAGCAGCACGTCCTGGCCGGCGTACTGTTCCAGGCAGCCCCGGCCGCCGCACCGGCACGGCGGGCCGTCCCGCTCGACCACGACGTGCCCCAACTCGCCGGCGAAACCGCCCGCGCCGCGGAACAGCGCGCCGTCCACCACCAGCCCCGCACCGATGCCGATCTCGCCCGAGACGTAGACGAAATCCCGATCGCCGCCGGCCCGGCGCAGCCAGCTCAGCGCGCCCAGGTTCGCCTCGTTGTCCAGCAGCACCACCGGATCCAGCAGCCGCAGCCGGGCCGGCAACCGATCGGCGAGCTGCGCGGCCAGCGGCTGGCCGGCCAGCTCCGGCAGGTTCGGCACCCGCACCGGCCGGCCGTCCCGGCCCACCACGCCGGGCACCGCCAGCGCGATCCCGAGCAGCGGCCGGCCGGCAGGGGCCAGCTCCCGGCACAGCGCGGCCAGGTCGTCGAGGATCGCCTCGGGCGGGCGCCGCCGGTTGTCCACCTCGACCCGCCGGTGTGCCCGGGCGGCCCCGGTCAGGTCGAGCAGGCCCGCCGCCAGGTAGTCGACGTTCGCCTCCAGCCCGAGCGCCGCCGGCCCCTCGGGGTTGAGCCCGACCGGCCGGGCCGGCCGGCCCACCCGGGCCGGGGCCGCGTCGCCCTCGACCAGGATCCCTTGCAGCAGCAGGGAATCCACCAGCGACGAGACGGTGGCCTTGGTCAGCCCGGTGCGCTGGGCGAGCCTGGTGCGCGAGCCCGGCGCGCTGCTCACCGCCCGGGCGATGAGGCCCAGGTTGTGTCGCCGGACGGTCTGCTGGTCGGCCGGCGGGGGCTGGCGGTGCGGTCGGCTCATCGGGACAAGTATCGGCTCATCGGGACCAGTATCGGCTCATCGGGACAGGTACCGGCTGGCGGCCTCGGCGTACCGGTCCCGGAGTCCCGGCACCGGGCCGGACTCGTAGCGGCGCAGCCCGGCCACCGGCCAGCTCGGCGGCTCGGCGGCACCGGCCAGCACCCAGGCCGCCTGGCGGGCGGCGCCGTCCGCCACGTACTCGCCGGGGTCGGGGACCTGCACCGGCACCCCGAAGACGGCCGGCGCGATCCGGCGGACCGCCTCGGACTGCGCCGCGCCACCGATCAGCCGGACGCCGTTCACCGCGACGCCCTGCCCGCGCAGCGCGTCCAGCCCGGCGGCCAGCCCGCACAGCATGCCCTCGACCGCGGCCCGGGCCAGGTTGGCCGCGGTCGCGTTGGCCAGCGTCAGCCCGTGCACCGCGCCGGTGGCGTCCGGCAGGTTCGGGGTGCGCTCGCCCTCCAGGTACGGCACCACGACCAGCCCCTCGGCCCCGGCCGGCGCCCCGAGGGCCAGCTCGCTCAGCCCGGCCAGGCCCACCCGCAGCAGCCGGGCCGCCGCGTCGAGCACCCGGGCCGCGTTCAGCGTGCAGGCCAGCGGCAGGAACGCCCCGGTCGCGTCGGCGAAACCGGCCACCAGCCCGGACGGGTCGGCGGCCGGGACGGCGCTGCGCGCGCACACCACGCCGGACGTGCCGAGCGAGACCAGCACCTCGTCGCCGGCCTGCACGCCCAGCACCCCGGCCGCGTTGTCGCCGGCGCCCGGGCCGATCGTCAGCTCGGGCAGCTCGTATCCCGCCTCGGCCGGTCCGAGCACCCGGGGCAGGGCCGCCGGATGGCCGAGACCGCGCTCGAACAGGTCCGGCCGGTACGCGTCGCGGCGACCGTCGAAGTACCCGGTGCCGGAGGCGTCCGACCGGTCGGTGACCAGGTCGGGCAGCGCGGTCGAGCCGGCCAGCCGCCAGCTCAGCCAGTCGTGCGGCAGGCACACCGCCGCGGTCCGAGCGGCCGATTCCGGCTCGTGCTCGGCCAGCCAGCGCAGCTTGGCCACCGTGAACGAGGCCACCGGCACCGAGCCGACCGCCTGCGCCCAGGCCTGCGCGCCGAGCTCGGCGGTCAGGTCGGCGGCGGCCCGGGCCGAGCGGGTGTCGTTCCACAGCAGCGCCGGCCGGACCACCGCGCCGGCCTCGTCGAGGCAGACCATGCCGTGCTGCTGGCCGGCGACACTCAGCGCGGCCACCCCGGCCAGGCCGCCGGCCTGGTCGAGCGCCTGCCGCAGCGCGTCCCACCAGGCGTCCGGATGCACCTCGGTGCCGTCCGGGTGGGCGGCACGGCCCTGGCGGACCAGCGCGCCGGTCTCGGCGTCACGGACGACCACCTTGCAGGACTGGGTGGACGAATCCACCCCGGCGACCAGCCGGTTGCCACGTCGCTCCGCGCCTCGCTCGCTGGCGCTCACTCGGTGCTCACTCCGGTTGTCACGTCGCTCCGCGCCTCGCTCGCTGGCGCTCGCTCGATGCTCACTCAGCTCGGGGACGCAGTCAGCGGGCGCCGGTCAGGTGCTCCAGCGCCAGCTGGTTGAGCCGGACGAAGCCGTAGCCGGCCACGCCCACCTTGTCGGCGTCGAAGTCCTCGAACGCCGACCGGTCGGCGAGCAGGTCGCGGTAGGTCTCGCCCGCGGCCAGGGTCGGCTCGGTGAGTTCGGGCACCCGGGCCTCGGCCAGCGCCTGGCGCACCTCCGGATCGGCCCGGAACGCCGCGGCCCGCTCCTTGAGGATCAGGTAGCTGGCCATGTTCGCCCGGGCCGACTCCCAGACCCCGTCGTAGTCCTCGGTCCGGGACGGCTTGTAGTCGAAGTGCCGGGGCCCGGTGTAGGCGGGTCCGCCGGCCGGCCCGCCGAACTCCAGCAGGTCGACCAGGGCGAAGGCGTTCATCAGGTCGCCGTGGCCGAAGACCAGGTCCTGGTCGAACTTGATGCCGCGCTGGCCGTTGAGGTCGATGTGGAAGAGCTTGTCGTGCCAGAGCGCCTGGGCGATCGAGTGCACGAAGTTGAGCCCGGCCATCTGCTCGTGCCCGACCTCGGGGTTGACGCCGACCAGGTCGGGACGGTCCAAGCTGGCGATGAACGCCAGCGCGTTGCCGACGGTGGGCAGCAGGATGTCGCCGCGCGGCTCGTTCGGCTTGGGCTCCAGCGCGAACCGCAGGTCCCAGCCCTGGTCGGTGACGTAGCCGGTGAGCACGTTCATCGCCTCGCGGTAGCGGTCGAGCGCGGCCCGGACGTCCTTGGCGGTGTCGTACTCCGAGCCCTCCCGGCCGCCCCAGAGCACGAAGGTGCGCGCCCCGAGCTCGGCGGCCAGCTCGACGTTGCGCAGCACCTTGCGCAGCGCGAACCGCCGCACCGACCGGTCGTTGCTGGTGAAGCCGCCGTCCTTGAAGACCGGATGGGTGAACAGGTTGGTGGTCACCATCGGCACCACGATGCCGGTGTCGGCCAGGGCCTGCCGGAACCGGGCGAGCAGCCGGTCGCGCTCGGCGGCGGGGGCCCCGAACGGCACCACGTCGTTGTCGTGGAAGGTGACGCCCCAGGCGCCGAGCCCGGCGAGCCTGTGCACCGCCTCGACCGGGTCGAGCGGGCCGCGGGCGGCGTCGCCGAACGGATCCCGGCCCTGCCAGCCGACCGTCCACAGGCCGAAGGAGAACTTGTCGTCGCGGGTGGGTGTCGGTGCCATCGGGATCGCCTCGCAGGATCGGCATATTTGTTTAGCCGATGAACTTACCCGCTCGCCGGCCGCTGTTCAACCCGCGCCCCCGTCAGCCGTGAAACCGGTAGCCGATCCCGGGCTCGGTGATCAGGTGCCGCGGCCGGCCCGGGTCGGCCTCCAGCTTGCGGCGCAGCTGGCCGAAGTGGAAGCGCAGGTAGCCCGACTCTGAGACGAACTGCGGGCCCCACACCTCGGTGAGCAGCTGCCGCTGGGTGACCAGCTGCCCGGGGTGGCGCACCAGCCGCTCCAGCAGCTGCCACTCGATCTTGGTCAGCCGCTGCTCCGCGCCGTCCGGGCCGGTGATCCGGTGGCTGGCCAGGTCGACCAGCCAGTCCCCGATTCGCACCTGGGGATCGGGGGCGGCGTCGGCGGCCGACCGGCGGGCGACCGCCCGGATCCGGGCCATCAGCTCGTCCATCCCGAACGGCTTGGTCACGTAGTCGTCGGCGCCGGCGTCCAGCGCGCCCACCTTGTCCGAGCCGCCGATCCGGCCGGACTGCACGATGATCGGCGCCGAGCTGCCGGCCCGCAGGCCGTGGATCACCTCGACGCCGTCCATGTCGGGCAGGCCGAGGTCGAGCAGCACCACGTCCGGCGGGTGGTCGTGGGCCACCTGCAGCGCGGCCGCCCCGGTGCCCGCCGTGGAGACCTCGTACCGCCGGGCGCGCAGGTTCATCTCCAGCGACTGCACGATCTGCGGTTCGTCGTCGACCACCAGCACTCGCATGACTGGTGATCCTCGCAGAGGGTTGGTTGGATTGACCGCATGCCCACTTCGCCCCGTGCCGGGCAGCCGGCCGAACCTGCCGATCTGATCGACGTCGCCGCGGTCACCGCCGCCTACTACGACCGGCACCCGGACCCGGCCGAGCCCGGCCAGCAGGTCAGCTTCGGCACCTCCGGCCACCGCGGCTCGTCACTGGCCGGGACGTTCAACGAGGACCACATCCTGGCCACCAGCCAGGCGATCTGCGAGTACCGGGCCGGGCAGGGCATCGACGGGCCGCTCTTCCTCGGCGCCGACAGCCACGTGCTGTCCGAGCCGGCTACCCGGACCGCCCTGGAGGTGTTCGCCGCCAACGAGCTCACCGTGCTCGTCGACGCCCGCGGCGGTTACACCCCGACCCCGGCGCTGTCCCGGGCGATCCTGGCGCACAACGCCGCGCGGCCGGCGCACCGGGCCGACGGCGTGGTCGTCACCCCGTCGCACAACCCGCCCGCGGACGGCGGCTTCAAGTACAACCCGCCGGACGGCGGCCCGGCCGGCACCGAGATCACCGGCTGGATCCAGCGCCGGGCCAACGAGCTGCTGGCCGGCGGGCTGGCCGACGTCCGCCGGCTGCCCTACCAGCGGGCGGCCGCCGCCGACACCGTGCACGGCTACGACTTCCTCGACCGGTACGTCTCGGCGCTGCCGGAGGTGGTCGACCTGGACGCGATCGCCTCGGCCGGCGTCCGGATCGGGGCCGATCCGCTCGGCGGCGCCTCGATCGCGTACTGGGCCGAGATCGGCTCCCGGTACGGGCTGTCGCTGACCGTGGTCAACCCGCGGGTGGATCCGCAGTTCGGGTTCATGACGCTCGACTGGGACGGCAAGATCCGGATGGACTGCTCGTCCCGGTCGGCGATGGCCTCGCTGATCGAGCGGGTGGCGGCCGACCCGGACCGGTTCGACATCGCCACCGGCAACGACACCGACGCCGACCGGCACGGCATCGTCACGCCGGAGGGTGGCCTGATGAACCCGAACCACTACCTGGCGGTGGCGATCGGCTACCTCTACCGGCACCGGCCGCACTGGCGGCGCGATTCCGGGGTGGGCAAGACGCTGGTCAGCTCGGCCATGATCGACCGGGTGGTGGCCGAGCTGGACCGCACGCTGGTCGAGGTGCCGGTCGGCTTCAAGTGGTTCGTGCCGGGGCTGCTGGACGGCTCGATCGGCTTCGGCGGCGAGGAGTCGGCCGGGGCGTCGTTCCTGCAACGGGACGGCTCGCCGTGGACCACCGACAAGGACGGCATCATCTGCGACCTGCTGGCCTTGGAGATCCTGGCGGTGACCGGCAAGAACCCCGCCGAGCACTACGCCGAGCTGACCTCGCGGTTCGGCGCACCGGCCTACGCCCGCATCGACTCGCCGGCCGACCGGGAGCAGAAGGCGGTGCTGGCCAAGCTGTCGCCGTCGCAGGTGAGCGCTTCTGAGCTTGCCGGCGACCCGATCACCGGGACGCTCACCGAGGCACCCGGCAACGGCGCGGCGATCGGCGGGCTGAAGGTGACCACCGACCGGGGCTGGTTCGCCGCCCGGCCGTCCGGCACCGAGGACGTCTACAAGCTGTATGCCGAGTCCTTCGAGGGGCCGGAGCACCTGGCGCGCATTCAGGAGGAGGCGCAGGCCATCGTCTCGGCCGCCCTGATGGGCTGAGTCCGGCTTGGTAGCCGAGCCCGGGGGGATCGACTCGCGGGCAACCAGCCGACGGCACAGCTACCGAAACGCCGCGGGTGCTGCGTGGGTCCGGTGACCGCCATGCCGTGCGCGAGCAGTCCCATCAGCCGCACGAGTAGGTGCGCGCGCCAGCCGGCTGCGTCGCCAGAGTCGGCGGCCGGTTGAACCTACCGCGCGCCCGCGCTGACCTTCGTAAATCGAACTTTCGACCTTTAATGGCTTGACACGGACTATTCAGCCAGTCAAGGCGTAGCAAGCTCACGATATGGAAAGGCGTGCCATGCGGGATCGTTACAGAGTTGCTGTCTATGTCTTCGATGGGCGTCCAGGAACGACCCGCGTGCTGTGCTTCGACCACGCGGACTTCCCCGAAGCCGGCACTCAGATTCCGGCTGGCGGCGTGAGCGCCGCTGAGACGCTTGAAGCCGCCGCCGCGAGGGAGGTCCTGGAGGAGACGGGCATCCAGATCGTCGACCTCCGGGCTCTGGCCGTACAGGTGATCGAAGACCACGATCGAGAGGTCCGGAAGGTGACCGTCTTCATAACCGCCAGAGCACGAGACTTTCCTGCTGACCGGTGGCGCCATGTTGTTCCGCCGCACGAGGGCGAGGACTCAGGCATGATCTTCGACTGTTTCTTCCTCGAGGTGGACGACGCCGCGACTGCGCTGCAGATTGATCGGCAGGCCGAATTTCTCGGCCTCGTTCCGGCCGACTGGCCGTCCGGCCTCTGACGGACGCGTCCGCACCCCGTGCCTGCCCACGACATCCTCACGGCGGCGGCTACCGCATCGAGGAGGAGTCAGTCACTCCGTCTGGCCTCCCTCGTGCACGAGGGAGGCCAGACGCAAGAACGGGCTCAGGCGCGGTTGAAGGTGTCCGGGTTCGGCCCGATCCGCTCGCCGGTCTCCAGGGTGGCGATGGCTGCCAGGTCCTCGTCCGTCAGCGAGAAGTCGAACAGCTCCAGGTTCTCCCGGATCCGCGACGGGGTGACCGACTTCGGCAGCACCACGTTGCCCAGCTGCAGGTGCCAGCGCAGCACCACCTGGGCCGGGCTCTTGCCGACCCGGTCGGCGATCGCGAGCACCGCCGGCGCCGACAGCACGTCGCCGCCACGGGCCAGCGGCGACCAGGCCTCGGTGACGATGCCGTGCTCGGCGTGGAAGGCCCGCAACTCGGCCTGCGGCAGCGCCGGGTGCAGCTCGATCTGGTTGACCGCCGGCACCACGGAGGTCTCCCCCAGCAGCCGCTCCAGGTGCGGCACGTGGAAGTTCGAGACGCCGATCGCTCGGACCCGGCCGTCGGCGTAGAGCTTCTCGAAGGCGCGCCAGGTGTCGACGTAGCGGTCCAGGTCCGGCACCGGCCAGTGGATGAGCAGCAAGTCGAGCACGTCCAGCCGCAGCCGCTCCAGCGACGCCTCGAACGACGCGGTCGCGGCCTCGTAGCCCTGCTCGGAGTTCCACACCTTGGTGGTCACGAAGATCTCGTCGCGCGGGATCCCGGACTGCGCGATCGCCGCGCCGACCTCGGCCTCGTTCTGGTAGAGCTTGGCGGTGTCGATATGCCGGTAACCCGCCTCCAGGGCGGCTGCCACCGCCGCCGTGGTCTCGGATTCCGGCACGAGGAACACCCCGAAGCCGACCTGGGGGATCTCGACGCCGTTGTTCAGGCTGATGGTCGCAACGCTCATCCCACCACACTAGGGGGCTGCCGGACGGGCCCTGTCCACCGGCGGTGGGAGTTCACCCGCCGGATGGCCGGGCGTCATCCGGACGCGCCGGACAGCTCGTCGAGGATCAACACCGTCTGGGTGGACTGGACGTCCGGCATGGTCTGGAACGTGTTGAGCACCAGCTCGCGCAGGCTGGCCGCGTCCTGGCACCGCACCAGCAGCACCAGGTCGTTGTCGCCGGAGACCAGCGCGCAGTGCCACACCTCGGGGATCCGGCTGATCCGGTGCCGGACGCTCTTCCAGGAGTGCTGGCTGATCCGCAGGTAGACGTAGGCGGAGATGCCGAAGCCGTACCGCACCGGGTCGATGGCCGCGGTGTAGCCGGTGATCACGCCGGCCTCGGTCAGCCGTTCCACCCGGGTGTAGGCGCTGGCCCGCGAGATGTGCAGCCGTTCGGCGAGCGCCCGCATCGAGAGCCTGCCATCCCGGCGCAGCTCGGTGACGATCGCCCGGTCGGTGTCGTCCAGCCGGGCAGGATGTCTGCTCTCGGTGGCCTGACCGGGCTTGCTGCTGGACATGTGCATCGATGCTAGCTGGCACAGAGCAATCTGTCTGAAGAAGCGCCCCAATTCTGGAAGGACGGCTCTCCCGGGGCGAGACTTGGCGCATGACTGTCGTCAATCCGGACGCGCTGCTGCCCAGCCCCCATCCGCGCCAGCTGATCGACGCCGACGGCCGGCCGAGCGGGCTGTCCGACGAGCTGCCCGCCGCCGAGACCCTGCTGGAGCTCTACCGCCGGATGGTGGTCGGCCGCAGGTTCGACAGCCAGGCGACCGCGCTGACCAAGCAGGGCCGGCTGGCCGTCTACCCGTCCTCGCGCGGGCAGGAGGCCTGCCAGATCGGTGCGGTCACCGCGATGGCCGACCGGGATTGGCTCTTCCCGACCTACCGGGACTCGATGGCGATGGTCAGCCGGGGTATCAACCCGGTCGAGGTGCTCACCCTGCTGCGCGGCGACTGGCACTGCGGCTACGACCCGTACCTGCACCGCACCGCCACCCAGTGCACGCCGCTGGCCACGAACACCCTGCACGCGGTGGGCCTCGCGCACGCTGCCAAGCTGGCCGGTGAGGACACCGTGGCGGTCGTGCTGATCGGCGACGGCGCCACCAGCGAGGGCGACACCCACGAGGCGCTGAACATCGCCGCGGTGTGGCAGGCGCCGGTCATCTTCCTGGTGCAGAACAACGGCTACGCGATCTCGGTGCCGCTGAGCAAGCAGACCCGCGCCGCGCACCTGGCCGACAAGGGAGTCGGGTACGGCATGCCGGGGGTGCTGATCGACGGCAACGACGCCGCGATGGTGCACGCCGCGATGACCGAGGCCATCGAGCGGGCCCGCTCCGGCGGCGGCCCGACCCTGATCGAGGCCCTCACCTACCGGATCGAGGCGCACACCAACGCCGACGATGCCTCCCGCTACCGCGAGGCCGACGAGGTCACCGAGTGGCTGGCCCGCGACCCGATCGACCGGCTGCAGAAGTACCTGCTGGCGCAGGGGATCCTCGATCAGGACGAGATCGCCACGATCGCCGCCGAGGGCGAGGCGAAGGCCGAGCGGCTGCGCGCGGCGATGAACGCCGACGCCGAGCTGGACCCGGCCGAGATCTTCGCCCACGTCTACACCGAGCCGACCGCGAACCTGCGCCGCCAGGCCGCGCAGCTGGCCGCGGAACTGGAGGAATCGTGACCGCCGCGCTGGAGACCGCCGTGGAGCAGCAGACGGTGACCATGGCCGGCGCGCTGAACAAGGCGCTGGCCGACGAGCTGCGCGCCGACCAGCGGGTCGTCGTCTACGGCGAGGACGTCGGCACCCTCGGTGGCGTGTTCCGGGTGACGGACAAGCTCGCCGCCGAGTTCGGCGACGCGCGGGTCTTCGACTCGCCACTGGCCGAGGCCGGCATCGTCGGCACCGCCATCGGCATGGCCATGCACGGCCTGCGCCCGGTGGTCGAGATGCAGTTCGACGCGTTCTCCTACCCCGCCTTCGAGCAGGTCACCTCGCACCTGGCCAAGCTGCACAACCGCAGCCGGGGCAAGATCACCCTGCCGGTGGTCATCCGGGTGCCGTACGGCGGCGGCATCGGCGGCGTCGAGCACCACAGCGACTCCTCCGAGGCGTACTGGGTGCACACCCCGGGCCTGCGGGTGGTCGCGCCGGCCACCGCGTCGGACGCGTACTGGCTGCTGCGCCAGGCAATCGGCTCCGACGACCCGGTGATCTTCCTGGAGCCCAAGCGCCGGTACTGGGCCAAGGAGGCGCTCACCGAGGCACCGGCGGCCGGCTTCGACTCCGCCCTGGTCCGCCGTTCCGGCAGCGATGTGACCCTGATCGGCTACGGCGCGATGGTCGGCACGCTGCTGGAGACCGCCGAGGCGGCGGATGTGTCGTGCGAGGTGATCGACCTGCGCACGCTGACCCCGTTCGACGACGAGACGGTGGCGGCCTCGGTCCGGCGGACCGGGCGCGCGGTCGTGGTGCACGAGGCCAGCGGCTTCGCCGGCTACGGCGCCGAGGTGGTGGCCCGGCTCACCGAACAGTGCTTCCACCACCTGCACGCGCCGATCGGCCGGGTGACCGGCTTCGACATCCCGTACCCGCCGCCGATGCTGGAGGAGCACCACCTGCCGTCGGTGGACCGGATCCTGGACGCGATCGACCGGCTGCAGTTCGACGACACGGTCGTGGTGCCGTGATGGGCGACTTCCTGCTGCCCGACCTCGGCGAGGGCCTGGCCGACGCCGAGATCATCGCCTGGCTGGTCTCGGTGGGCGACACCGTCACCGTCGACCAGCCGGTGGTCGAGGTGGAGACCGCCAAGGCCTCGGTCGAGGTGCCGATCCCCTTTGCCGGCAAGGTGACCGCCGTGTTCGGCAAGCCTGGCGAGCGGATCCCGGTCGGCTCGCCGCTGATCAGCGTCGCCGCTGGCTCGGCCGCCGGCGCCCAGGTTCCCCCTTCCCAGGCGGCGGAAGCGGAATCGAGCGAGTACTCGGGCAATGTGCTGATCGGCTACGGCACGTCTGCCGGCAAGGTGCGCAGGCAGCGGCGGGTACGGTCCAACGCCTCGCCCGCCTCGGCAAACCTCGACCTGGAGGCCGGTGTCAAGCCGTCCGAGACGGCCGTGCTGGCGCCGGCGGTGATCTCGCCGGTGGTGCGCAAGCTCGCCCGGGAGCGGGGCATCGACCTGGCGCAGGTGAGCGCATCCGACCCGTCCGGGGTCATTCGGCGTTGTGATGTCGAGGCATTCTCGACTCAGCCGAGCGTTCCCTCGCCGGCCTCGGGCGAGCGCATCCCGCTCACCGGCCTGCGCGGCGTGGCCGCCGAGCGGTTGAGCCGGTCACGCCGGGAGATCCCGGAGGCGACGGTCTGGGTGGACGTCGACGCCACCGAGCTGCTCGCCGCCCGCCGGGTGCTCAACGCGCAGCAGCCGGATCGGCCGGTGAGCGTGATGGCGCTGGTGGCCCGGTTCTGCATCCTCGGCCTGCGCCGGTTCCGCGAGCTGAACAGCCGGGTCGGCACGGACGCCGTCGAGCTGCTGCCCCAGATCAACCTTGGTTTCGCGGCTCAAACCCCACGCGGGCTGATGGTGCCGGTGGTGCACGACGCGCAGTCGATGAGCACCCGCGAGCTGTCGGCGGCACTCTCCGAGCGGACCGAGGCGGCCCGCGCCGGTCAGCTGAGCCCGGCGCAGCTGACCGGCGGCACGTTCACCGTGAACAATTACGGCGTCTTCGGCGTGGACGGCTCGGCCGCGATCATCAACCACCCCGAGGTGGCGATGGTCGGCCTCGGCCGGATCGCCGACAAGCCGTGGGTGGTGGACGGTGCACTGGCGGTCCGCAAGGTCAGCCAGCTGACGCTGGCCTTCGACCACCGCGCCTGTGACGGCGGGGTGGCCGGCGGCTTCCTGCGGTTCGTGGCGGATTGCGTGGAGAACCCGATCACCGCGCTCGGCGAGCTGTAGCCGGCGGGTCCGTCGCAGCGGCCGCGTGACAGAATCGCGCGGGTGACCGCACCGCTCGCTTCGTTCATCGCCAGCCTGCCCAAGGCGGAGCTGCACGTCCACCACGTGGGCTCGGCCTCGCCCCGGATCGTGGCCGAGCTGGCCGCCCGGCACCCCGCCGCGGGCGTCCCCGCCGACCCGGAGCAGCTCGCGGAGTTCTTCACGTTCCGCGACTTCGCGCACTTCATCGAGGTGTACCTGGCGGTGGTCGACCTGATCACCGACGCGGCCGACGTGCGGATGCTGACCTACGAGGTGGCCCGGGAGCTGGCCGGTCAGCAGGTGCGTTACGCCGAGCTGACGATCACCCCGTACTCGTCGGTGAATCGGGGCATCCCGGCGGAGGCGTTCTGCGAGGCGATCGAGGACGCCCGGGTCGCCGCCGAGCGCGACTTCGGCACGGTGCTGCGCTGGTGCTTCGACATCCCGGGCGAGGCCGGCCTGCCGTCGGCCGAGGTGACCGCGCGGATCGCCACCGAGCTGCAGCCGGCCGGGCTGATCAGCTTCGGCCTGGGCGGCCCGGAGATCGGGGTGCCGCGGGCGCAGTTCCAGCCGTACTTCGACCAGGCCCGGGCCATCGGGCTGCGCAGCGTGCCGCACGCCGGCGAGACCACCGGTCCGGAGACGATCTGGGACTCGATCCGGCTACTCGGCGCCGAGCGGATCGGGCACGGCACCTCGGCCGCCCAGGATCCGGAACTGCTCGCCTATCTCAGGGAGAACCGGATCGCGCTGGAGGTCTGCCCGACCTCGAACGTCGCCACCCGGGCGGTGCCGAGCCTGGCCGAGCACCCGCTGCCGCGGCTGGTCGAGGCCGGCGTGCCGGTGACCATCAACTCCGACGACCCGCCGATGTTCTCCACCGACCTGAACAACGAGTACCGGATCGCGGGAGAGCTGCTCGGCCTGGATGAGGCCGGCGTCGCCGACCTGGCCCGCACCGCGGTGACCGCCTCGTTCGCGCCGGACGACCTCAAGCGCGACCTGCTCGCCGAGATCGATGGCTACCTGGCCGGTCACTCGGCCGAGTGACCGCGACGGGAACCGCTGGTACCTGCTGGGCGTCAGCGGTCCGACCGCCGACGCCCAGCGAGCAACCCGGTCGCACCCGAGTTCAGTCCTGCAACGCCCGGCCGAGCTGCAGGCCGAGCAGCAGGTCGCGGACGTCGGTGGCGGCCACCGCGTCCCCGCGCTCGGCCGCGGCCGGTGCCTGCGGGCTGGAGCAGAGGATCACCGGGCCGTCGTCCACCGCGTCCGGCAGCCGGCCGTGCGAGCCGCGCACGCAGTGCGGGTCGAGCGGCACCACGTTCATCGCGTAGCGCAGGCCGGCCTTCTTCTTCGCCAGGTTGGCCGCCGCCTTGAGCTTGACCAGCGGATCGGCCGGATCCAGGAACAGCTCCGCCGGGTCGTAGCCGGGCTTGCGGTGGATCTCCACGCCCCGGGCGAAGTCCGGCGCGTCGGCGTCGTCCTGCCAGTAGTAGTAGGTGAACCAGGCATCCGGTTCGGCCACCACCACCAGCTCGCCGGAGCGCTCGTGGTCGATGCCGTACGCCGCCTGCCCGGCCCGGTCGAGCACCAGGTCGACCCCGGGCAGCTCGGCGACCAGCCCCCGCGCCCGCTCCAGGTCGGCCGGGTCGGCGACGTAGACGTGCGCGATCTGGTGGTCGGCCACCGCGAACGCCCGGGACGTCCACGGGTCCAGGTGCTCGCCGTTGGCCTGCCGGTACACCTCCAGCAGCCCGGCCGCCCGCAGCGCGCGGTTGATGTCGATCGGCCGCCGCGCCTCGGTGATGCCGTACTCGCTCAGCGCCACCACCACCGCGCCGGCCGCCTCGGCGTCGTCCAGCAGCGGCTTGACCGCCGCGTCCACCGCCTTGGCCGCGGCGATCGCCTCGGGACCGTTCGGGCCGAACCGCTGCAGGTCGTAGTCCAGGTGCGGCAGGTAGGCCATCAGCAGGTCGGGCCGGTTCTCCCGGAGCACCGTGCGGCTGGCCCGGACGATCCACTCGGACGAGGCCAGCGCCGCGGTCGGGCCCCAGTACTGGAAGAGCGGGAACGGCCCCAGCTCCTCGGTCAACCGGTCGTGCATGGCCGGGGGACGGACGTAGCAGTCCGGCGACTTGCGCCCGTCGGCGTGATATACCGGCCGCGGCGTCACGGTGATGTCGGTGCTGGCGCCCATCGCGTACCACCAGCAGACGTTGGCCGCCTGGTACTCCGGCCGGACCCGGCGCGCGGCCTCCCACAGCTTCTCCCCGCCCACCAGCCGGTTGTGCTGGCGCCAGAGGAAGACCTCGCCCAGCTCGCGAAAGTACCAGCCGTTGCCGACGATGCCGTGCTGGGCCGGGGTGAGGCCGGTCAGCAGGGTGGACTGCACGCTGCAGGTGACGGCCGGCAGCACGGTGCCCAGCGGCGCCTGCCAGCCCCGCTCACCGAGCCGGCGCAGGTTCGGCATGTGGCGCAGCAGTGCCGGGGTCATGCCCACCACGTCGAGCAGCACCAACGGTTGCATCAGTTGCACACCTCCATCGGCCGCGCGAGTGCCCGCGCGGCCCAGCTCAGCTCGGCGGCGATGCCGTCGATCACGTCCTGCTCGGTACGCCCGCCGGGCAGCACCGACCAGGTGTAGGTCTCGACCTCGACGTACGGCCGCTGATCGCCCAGCGCGGCCAGCGCCGCGGTGAGGACGTCGGTGGTCGAGCTCAGCGGCGCGTCCGGTGGCGCATCGAGCGGCGCCGCGACCCTTTCGTGCAACGGCACGTGGAAGTGCACCCGCCACGGGCCGTCGCCGGGCAGCGTGTCGAGGGCGTCGGGGAGGTCGTCGGCGGCGAGCACGGTGCCGTCCGCGGCCAGCTCGCGTACCTGGTGCAGGTACCGGGGCTCGGCGAACTGCGCGAGCGCCGCGCGGGCCTCGGGCGTACCCGGGTGCTCGACCTGCAGCGCGGCCGAGGCCTGCACCTTGACCACCGACAGCCCGGCCGCGGCGATCCGTCCGATCTCGGCGGCCGGGTCGGCGAACGACACCGCCAGGTGGCAGGTGTCCAGGCAGATGCCGATCACGTCCGGCTCCACCCGGCCGGCCAGCCAGCCGACCGCGTCGGCCAGGGTGTCGAGCACGCAGCCCGGCTCCGGCTCGACG
>DATJNU010000031.1:0-7077 GCA_035507775.1 Jatrophihabitans sp. | reverse complement strand
GCGACTTCGCGGCGAAGTGCAGCACCGCCTCGATGCCGCCGCCGGCGAGCACCGGCGCCGCCTCGGTGATCGAGGCCCGGACGAAGTCGGCACCCGCGGGCACCGCGTCGGCATGGCCGGTGGAGAGGTCGTCCAGCACGGTCACCCGGTGGCCCGCCGCGAGCAGTTCGCCGGCCACCACGCTGCCGACGTAGCCGGCGCCGCCGGTCACCAGTACCCGCATCCCGAAGGTTCCCGTCCTCGTCGCAGCCCGGGCCGACCATACACTGGCGGTTCGAGGGACCAGCGGATTCGCAGGGGAGCGACGCCAGATGAACGGCACCGTGCTCAACGTGGGCATCGTGCTCGCACTGATCCTGGTCGAGGCGCTGTTCGTCGCCTCCGAGATCGCGCTGGTGTCGCTGCGCGAGGGCCAGGCCAAGGCGATGGCCGAGTCGGGCCGGCGGGGGCAGGCGGTGGCCCGGCTGCTGGCGGACCCGAACCGGTTCCTGGCCGCCGTCCAGATCGGGGTCACCTCGACCGCGCTGCTGTCCTCGGCGTTCGGCGCGGTGACGCTGTCCGAGACCGCCAAGCGCGCGCTGGTCCGGCACGGCCTGTCCGCCGGCTGGGCCGGTGCGATCGGCATCATCGGGGTCACCCTGGTGATCTCCTTCGTCACGCTGGTGATCGGCGAGCTGGTGCCCAAGCGGCTGGCGCTGCAGCGGCCCGAGGGCGCGGCGATGCTCTTCGGCCCGACGCTGGACCGGCTGGCCACCGTGGCCCGCCCGGCGATCTGGCTGCTGTCGCTGTGCACCAACGGCATGGTGCGGGTGCTCGGCGGCGATCCGCAGGCCGGCCGCGAGGCGATCAGCGAGGACGAGCTGCGCGGCCTGGTCGCCGCCCACGAGTCGCTGTCCAGCGACGAGCGCCGGCTCATCGACGAGGTGTTCGCGGCCGGCGAGCGCTCGGTCAGTGAGGTGATGATCTCGCGCACCGAGGTGACCTTCCTGGAGGCGAGCACCACCGTCAGCCGGGCCGCCAAGCAGGCGGCCGACTCACCGCATTCCCGCTACCCGGTGATCGGGCAGAACAGCGACGACGTGCTCGGCTTCGTGCACATCCGCGACCTGCTGCTCGGCGGCACCGGCTCCGACGACCGGGCCCGGGTGGTCGGCGACCTGGCCCGGGACGTCAAGCGACTGCCCGGCTCGAAGAAGGTGCTCGCCGCGCTGAGCGAGATGCGCCGGGAGGGCCATCACCTGGCGATCGTCGAGGACGAGTACGGCGGCACCGACGGCATCGTCACCCTGGAGGACCTGATCGAGGAGGTGATCGGCGACATCCGCGACGAGTACGACGCCGACTCCGAGGCGAGCCGGCGGCTGACCGGCGGTGTGGTCGAGGTGGACGGCCGCTGCAACCTGGACGAGTTCGCCGAGTTCACCGGGGTCGAGCTGCCCGACGGCCCGTACGAGACGGCGGCCGGGTACGTGATGGCCGCGCTCGGCCGGCTGGCCGGCCCCGGCGACCGGGTGGTCGTCGCCGAGCATGCGATCGAGGTGCTCGAGGTGGAGGGCAGGCGGGCCGCCCGGCTGCGGGTGGAGCCGGTGCCGCAGCCGCAGGCGGAGCCCGATCCGGAGCCCGAGCCCGCGCACTGAGCCTGGCCGCGGCGTCCCGATGTCCATCCGTTGCCGGTGGAGTTGGGACCTTCGGCACTGTTTCAGATTCGGGTGAGGCTAACGCTGGCGGGATCGGCAGGTGCCGCCGATGATGAGGGCGAAGACGCACACACGAAACGAAATGTGTAGGGGTTCAGCTCGTGTCACGACCGCGGTACGCACCGACCGGATTCCAGTTCCCGGCCAGACGAGTCTCGGCGAGAGGGGCGCTGACGGCCGCGTCGGTGCTGGCGCTCGGCCTCGTGCTCGGCCTGCCGGCCGCCAGCCGGGCGGGCACCCGCCCGGTGGCCGACGACCGCGCCGCCGCACCGGCCCGGCCGGTCGCCGCGCCGGCTGGGCAGCAGGCCGCCGACTGGCTGGGTGACCTGCGGATCCACCCTGCGCGGATCAGCACCGCCCAGCCCGGGCAGCCCGCGGCGGCCGCACCCGGTGACGCCGGCCTGCTCGGCCCGGCCGGCGCGACCGGCGAGCTGGGCATCCCGGCGATGGTGCTGCGCGCCTACCGGCTGGCCGCCGCCGACCTGGCCGCCGAGCAGCCGTCCTGCCACCTGCCGTGGTGGCTGCTGGCCGGCATCGGGCACACCGAGTCCGGCCACGCCGAGGGCGGCCGGCTCTACCCGGACGGCACCACCCGCGGCCGGATCCTCGGCCCGGTGCTGGACGGCACGCTGGCCGACAACGCCGTCATCACCGACACCGACCACGGCCGCTACGACGGCGACCCGCGCTACGACCGGGCGGTCGGGCCGATGCAGTTCATCCCGTCGACCTGGGTCACCTGGGGCGCCGACGGCAACCACGACGGCAGACGAGACCCCAACAACATCTACGACGCGACGCTGGCGGCCGGGCGCTACCTGTGCGCCGACGGCCGCAACCTGGCCACCCTGCCCGGTCTGGAGGCCGCGGTGCTGAGCTACAACCACTCCCAGGCCTATCTCGACACCGTGCTGGCCTGGGGCCTGGCCTACCGCAACGGCGCCTCGGCGGTCACCGACCTGACCTCGCCGGTGATCGGCGACGTGACCAAGGCCCGGCCGCCGCTGGGTTCCCGGCCGCCGACGAAGCCGCACAAGATCATCCCGCCGGGCAACTCCCCGGCCGCCAGCTCCAGTGCGGCCACCTCCAGCGCGCCGGCCAGCTCCAGCGCGGCGCCCGGTTCGAGCCCCGGCACCAGCTCCAGCGCCCCGGCCACCACCAGCGTGCCGGCCAGCCCGACCTGCACCAGCGCCACCCCGAGCGACAGCGGCTCGGCGAGCCGATCGGCCAGCACCCGGGCCTCGGTGACCGACTCGGCCGACGGCGGCAGCGCCACGCTCGCCCCGGCCACGCCGGGCGGGCAGTCGGGTAGCCACAGCGCTTCGGGTAGCCACAGCGCTTCGGGCAGCCGGACCCCGAGCGCCACCCCGAGCAGCAGCTGCACCCCGTGACGGGACGCGCCGGCTGACCGACCGGAGCGGCTGCACGCCGCCGGAGCGCGGATGGGAAGATCGGGCCTGTGAGTGCGCAGCAACGGGTTCTATCGGGCATCCAGCCGACCGGCGATTCGATGCAGCTCGGCAACTATCTCGGCGCCGTGCAGAACTGGGTCGCCATGCAGGACGGCTACGACGCCTACTACTGCGTGGTCGACCTCCACGCGATCACGCTCGACCCGCCGGAGCCGGCGGCGCTGCGCCAGCGCACCCGGATCGTGGCCGCGCAGCTGCTGGCCGCCGGGCTCGACCCGGACCGGTGCGCGCTGTTCGTCCAGTCGCACCTGCCCGAGCACCCGCAGCTGTCCTGGGTGCTGGAATGCCTGACCGGCTTCGGCGAGGCCAGCCGGATGACCCAGTTCAAGGACAAGTCCGCCAAGTCCGGGGCCGACCGGCAGGGCGTGGGCCTGTTCACCTACCCGATCCTGCAGGCCGCCGACATCCTGCTCTACCAGGCCCACCTGGTGCCGATCGGCGAGGACCAGCGCCAGCACCTGGAGCTCACCCGCAACCTGGCCCAGCGCTTCAACGCCAAATACGGAGAGACGTTCGTGGTGCCGGACGCCTACATCCCGAAGGCCGGCGCGAAGATCCTGGACCTGCAGGACCCGACCGCGAAGATGTCGAAGTCGCGGCCGGACGCCGGCACCGTCTACCTCTCGGATCCGGCGAGCCTGATCGCCAAGAAGATCAAGCGGGCGGTCACCGACACCGACAACGAGATCCGCTGGGATCCGGAGGCCAAACCGGGCCTGTCGAACCTGATCGCGATCCACGCCGCGTTCACCGGCAGCGACCCGGAGACGGTCGCGAAGAACTTCGCCGGCCAGGGCTACGGCGCGTTCAAGGCGGCCGTGGCCGAGGCGGTGGTCGCGTTCGCCGAGCCGTTCGCCGCCCGCACCCGGGAGCTGCTCGACGACCCCGCCGAACTCGACCGGATCCTGGCCCGGGGCGCCGAGCGGGCCCGGGCGACGGCCGGGCCCACCGTGTCCGACGCGTACGCCAAGGTGGGCTTCCTGCGACCCGCGTAGGGTGAGTGACGATGACGAATACCGTGCGAATCGGCGTCGCGCTCCAGATTCCGGAGCCGCATGCCTCGGTGCTGGTCGGCTGGCGACGGCGGATCGGTGACCCGGAGGCCGGCAGGATCCCCCCGCACGTCACGCTGCTGCCGCCGACCGACTTCGACGCCGACCAGCTCGACCTGGTCGAGAAGCACCTGGCCGAGGCCGCCTCGGCGGTCGCCCCGTTCGACATGCGGCTGGCCAGCACCGGCACCTTCCGGCCGGTCTCGCAGGTGGTCTTCGTCCAGGTCTCGACCGGCATCGCGCAGTGCGAGCAGTTGGAGGAGGCGGTGCGCCGGCACCCGATCGAGCGGCCGGTCGAGTTCCCCTACCACCCGCACGTGACCGTCGGCCACGACGTGCCGGACCCGCAGCTGGACGAGGCGTTCGACGGCCTGGTGGACTTCGTCGCGGACTTCCGCATCGCCTCGTTCCGGATGTACACCCAGGACGCGGGCGGCAGCTGGCACACCTTCCGCGAGTTCCCGCTGACCGGGAGCTGACCGGGTGCCCGGACTCGGTGGTCTCGGGCGGCTGAAGGCCGCGGCCGGTGCGCGCTGGGCGCGGCTGCGCGGCCGGCACGCCTGGCTGGACCACACCGCCCGCGGCTACGGCCACTACCAGCGGCGGCACGGGGACTACCTGGCCGCGGCGGTGACGTACTTCAGCTTCCTGGCGCTGTTCCCGCTGGTGCTGCTCGGGGTCTCGGTGGTCGGCTTCGTGCTGGCCTCCAACGACCACCTGCAGAAGGAGCTGTTCGCCAAGATCACCGCGCAGATGCCGGGCGGCCTCGGCGACACCCTGAGCGCGGCCATCAGCACCGCGATCAACGAGCGGGCCACCGTCGGGTTGATCGGGCTGGTCGGCGTGCTGCTGACCGGCCTCGGCTGGATCGGCAACCTGCGCACCGGCATCGACACGCTCTGGGACAACGAGCCCCGCAAGCAGGGCTTCCTCCAGCGCAAGCTGTCGGACGCGCTGGTGCTGGCCGGGCTGGGCATCGGGCTGCTGGTCTCGGTCGGGGTCACCGCCGGCGGCACCGCGGCCAGCCACCAGGTGCTGGTGGGGCTGAACCTGGACGGGGTCACCGGCGCCGGCACGGCCACCGCGGCGATCGCGCTGCTGCTGGCGGTGCTCGGCAACCTGCTCATCTACGGCTGGCTGATCATCCGGCTGCCGGACGCCCAGGTGAGCCGGCGGACCGCGTTCCGGGCCAGCCTGCTGGCCGCGGTCGGCTTCGAGCTCCTCAAGATCGTCGGCACCTTCTACATCGCGCGGATCACCCACTCGCCGGCCGGGTCGGTGGTCGGGACGGCGCTGGGCGTGCTGGTGTTCCTCAACCTGGTCGCGCGCTACTCGCTGTTCTGCGTGGCCTGGGCGGCGACCGCGCCGGACACCGAACGGGCGCCGGACCGGGTCACCGAGCTGCTGGCGGCGCCGGTGGCCGGGCCGTCCGTCGAGATCCGCGGCCGGGCACCGTCCCCGCTCGGGGTGGCCGCCGGCCTGGTCAGCGCCGGGGCGACCCTCGGCGCAGCAACCTTCGCCGTCCTCCAAGGGCGACGAAGCCGAGCCAGATCGCGCCGGCCGCCGCGGCGGTGACCGGGATCAGGATCGTCCGGCCACCCGGTGTTCCGGCCGGCCGGAAGTCGGTGCCCATCGCCAGCGCGGTGCCCAGGCTCGACTGCGGGCGCGGGGCCGGTGCGGCGATCGGCCCGGCCAGCCGGCCGACCGCCGGCACCGACCGGGGCAGCCGGAAGCCCCAGCCGAGCAGCTCGCCGGCCTGCTGGTACTGGTCCAGCGGCGCCCGGGAGTTGCGCAGGAACACCAGCCCCAGCGTGCGGCCGCCGCGCCGGGCCGCGGCCAGGTAGGTGTGCTGGGCGGCGTCGGTGTAGCCGGTCTTGGCCAGCAGCGCGCCGGGAACCGTGGTCAGGAAGTCCTCGCTCTGGTTGGCGAAGCCGTACGGCCCGACCTTGCCGTACCGGCTGGACCGCGGCGGGTAGCTGGCGCTGGGCAGCCGGTCGTAGCCGAGCAGTCGCTGCTGCCGGACCGCCTGCCGCAGCACCAGCGCCATGTCGTAGGCCGAGGTGAGCTGCTGCCAGCCGTCCAGGCCGGACGGGGTCTGGACGTAGGTGTCGTAGGCGCCGAGGGCGGCGGCCTCGGCGTTCATCTGGGCGACCGTGGTGGCCAGGCCGCCGTTCGCCTCGGCCAGCGCGGCCGCCGCGTCGTTGCCGGAGACCAGCATCAGCGCCTGGAAGAGCTGGTCGACGGTGTAGCGTGCGCCGGCCAGCAGCCCGACCGCGGACCCCTCGGCGTGCGCGGCCTGCGGCGAGACCGTGACCACCCGCCCGCCCGGCAGGTGCGGCAGCACCGTGATCGCGGTCAGCAGCTTGAGGATGCTGGCCGGCTGGTAGCGCCCGTGCGGGTCGCGGGCGGCCAGGATGTCCCCGGTGTCGAGGTCGACCAGCACCCAGGCCTGGGCCGTCAGCTGCCGGGGCAGCGCGGGCGCCCCGGCCGGCAGCACCATGCCCCGGCCGGCCAGCCGGCTGCCGCCGGGGACGGTGCCGTCCGGGGCCAGCCCGCCGGCCGGCGGGTGGGGGTCCGGGGCGTCCGGCGAGGCGGCGGTTGAGGTCGGCCGCGGGGCCGCCGGCACGCCCGTGGGCCGGGGGGTGGCCGAGGGCGCCGGCGAACCCGGGGCCGCGACGGCCGGCCCGGCGGGCAGCCAGACCAGCAGCGCGGCCAGTGCGGCCAGGCCGCCGGCCGTGCGCGGGAACGGGCGCCGGATCACCGGGACAGGCTAACCAGCCCGGCCCGGCCGCGGCCCCTCGCCGCCGGCACGACGCGCCGGGGCCGATACTGGAGCCATGCTGCTGTCGAGGCGGA
>DATJNU010000030.1:0-18261 GCA_035507775.1 Jatrophihabitans sp. | reverse complement strand
GATCCGGCCGGTGACCAGCACCGGATCGCCCTTCTTCAGCGACAGCGCCACGTTCTCCGCGAGCTCGCGCCAGCAGGTGACGTTGACGAAGAACTTGTGCCCGTCCACCCACTGGCCGGTGTCGCGGTCCTTGCGCCGCTGGGTGCTCGCCACCCGGAAGGACGTCCGCGACAGCCCGTTCTGGGTCGGCCGATTGACGACGTCGTCCACCACGTTGCCGACGATGGTGATGCTCGTTCCGTACATGCTGCTCCCTCTGCCGTGTGTCAGCGCCCGCGCCGGGCGCTTCTCCACCTCACCGCGCCGGAGCCGGTCCCGGAGCCGGCCGGGGCAACTTGTGGACGGCCGCCGCAGCTGTGGACGACGCCGGCGGCAGGGCCCGAGCCGGGTCAGCGGGTGGGGCAGAACGCCCGCCGGTAGGCCGTCGGAGCCACGCCCGTGTGCCGCTGGAAGTGGTGGCGCAGCAGCGCCGCGGTGCCGAAGCCGGAGCGCCGCGCGATGACGTCCACCGGCTCGTGGCCCGACTCGAGCTGGCGCCGGGCGAAGAGCACCCGCTGCCGGAGCAGCCAGGCGTGCGGGGTGGTGCCGGTGGCCTCGGTGAACCGGCGGGCGAAGGTCCGCGAGCTCATGTTCAGCTGGCGCGCCATCGAGGTGACCGTGTGCGGCTCGTCCAGCCGGGCGAGCAGGTCGTCCATCAGCTCCGCCAGCCCGTCCGCACCGGTCGGCGCCACCGGCGTCTCGATGTACTGGGCCTGCCCGCCGGCCCGCTGCGGCGGCACCACCATCCGGCGGGCCACCGCGTTGGCCACCTCCGCGCCGTGCTCGGTGCGGATCAGGTGCAGGCAGAGGTCCAGCCCGGCGGCGGTGCCGGCCGAGGTGTAGACCCGGTCGTCGCAGACGTAGAGCACGTTCGGGTCGACCTCGGCCGCCGGGAACCGCTCGGCCAGCTCGGCCGCGTACCGCCAGTGGGTGGTGCACCGCCGGCCGTCGAGCAGGCCGGCCGCGCCGAGCGCGAACGCTCCCGAGCACAGCCCGACCACCGACGCGCCGTTGGCGTAGGCGGCGAGCAGGGTCTCGATCACCGCGGCCGGCACCCCGGTGCGCTCGCCGGCCGAGACGACGACCAGGTCGGCATCGAGGGCGGCGCCGAACCGGTGCTCGGTGGTGATGGTGAAGCCGTTGCTGGTGGGCACCGGCGCCGCCGTCTCGGAGGCGACGACGAAGTCGTAGACCGGCAGCCCCTCGGCCGACCGGTCCAGCCCGAAGGCCTCGCAGGCCACCCCGAACTCGAACGGGTTCAGCCCGGGATGGAGCAGGACGGCGACCTTGCGCAGCGGCATGCCCGCCATGCTGGCAGCGTCGTGGCAGGAAAACAACGAAGGTAGGCATTCTTGCCACTGTTGGCGCCATCTTGGTGAGCGCAAACTTCCAGCCATGATGTTGCTGCTGATCCTGGTGCTGGTACTGCTGGTCGCGGCCGTCGGAGGCTGGCTCCCCGACACCCGCGACCCGGACTACACGCTGCGTCCCCGCTCGACCGGGTCGCGAGGCGGATCAACCGGTGCGACCGGACCAAACCCGCGGCCTCGCTAGCATTGCGGCCAGGCCCTCGTAGCTCAGTGGATAGAGCGCCCGCCTTCTAAGCGGATGGTCGCAGGTTCGAACCCTGCCGGGGGCGCGCACCGAGGCCCGGCACGCACCGTGCCGGGCCTCGATCCGTCCTCGCCACTCGGCCTGCGGTCGGCCGAGGGGTCACCGATCAGTCGTCCGATGCCTCCGGGGAGCGCCACGGCCGGCCGTCCGGATCGGCGACGCCGGCCGTGAGGAGCTCGGTGAAGCGGTCGGCCCAGCCGGCCACGGTCGCCGGTTCGAAGAGTTCGGTGGCGTATTCGAGGGACAGGTTCAGGGCGCCCTCCGGGGTCACCATGATGGCCCAGGTCTGCTCGGCCCGGGCCACCGGGAGCTCGACGTCGACCGGCGGCGCCGGGGCGACGCCGGGCAGGGTGAGGCTCGGGATCGGGGTGTTGAAGAGCCCGAAGAGCACCCGGGCCGCGCTCCCCGCGAACAGCCCGCCGGCGGCGTCGTTGAGCAGCGAGGCGGGCACCGACTGCAACGCCAGTCGCTGCCAGATTGCGTCCCTTGCCGCCCTGACCAGGTCGGCGAAGGCGGCCGCGCCGGCGACCGGCAGCACGATCCACGACGAGTGGGTGAAGCAGGCGGCGACGTTCTCGAAGCGGGCCTCGGGACGGTTGGCCACCGCGCACATGGCCGCGCTGGCCGGCGCCCCGGTCACCTCGTGCGCCAGGGCGGCGAAGGCGGCGAGCAGGACCGCGAAGGCCGTGGCACCCTCCCGGGCCGCGACGGCGTCGATCGCGGCCACCAGCTCGGGGGGCAGCGCGGTGGTGTGGACCGCCCCGTGTCCGGTGAGCAGGTGGCCGCGCGGCCGGTCGGTCGGGAAGAGCAGCGGGCGCGCATCGACCGCCGCGACGTGGTCGGCCCAGTCCTGGACGGCAGCCCGGGTGGCCGGGTCGGCGAGGTGCACCGTCTCCCACTCGGCGTAGTCGACGTAGGTCGCGGTCAGGGCCGGCAGGTCGGGCGCCTCGCCGGTCAGCTCCGCCCGGTACAGCTCACCCAGCTCGCGGATCAGGATCTCCACCGACCAGCCGTCGCTGAAGGCGTGGTGGACGGTGAGCAGCAGCTCGGCCCGGTCCTCGGCGACGGTGAACAGGGTGGCCCGGAACGTGCCCCCGGCGGTGATGTCCGGGGCGTCGTCGGCGGCCGCCATGATCAGCGCGTCGAGCTCGTCCCCGGTGGTATCGACGACCTTCAGCGGGACCGCGCCGGCCACCATCACCTGCTGGTACACCTCCTCGTCGACCTCGGTGAGCCGGCTGCGCAGGGCCGGGTGCCGGGCCACCAGCGCGGTCAGCGCCCGCTGCAGGGCACGCACGTCCAGCTCGCCGTGCAGGGCGAACCGGGTCGCGATCGTCAGCACGCTCGGGTTGTCGCTGAGCATGGTGGCGATGTAGCCGTACTGCTGGCCCCGGCTCGCCGGCGCGCTGACCTCGATGTCGGACGGCGTCAGCTGCGCGCCCAGCAGGCTCGCCAGGCCCCGCACGGTCGGCGTGCGCAGGAAGTCCACCACGTCCAGCCGCACCCCCAGCTCGGCGCGGATCCGGTTCACCAGCCGGATCGCGGTCAGCGAGTGGCCGCCCAGCTCGAAGAACGTGGCGTCGGGCTGCACCTCGGCCACCTCGAGCTCGTCGGCCCACACCGCGGCGATCCGCTGCTCGACCCCGCCGCGCCGGCCCACCGCCGGCGTCCGGGCCGTGCCGAGGGCCGGTTCGGGCAGCGCGGCCCGGTCGATCTTGCCGTTCGTGGTCAGCGGCAGCGCGTCCACCACGTCCCAGGTCGCCGGGATCATGTACTCCGGCAGCCGGGTGGCCAGCCGGGTGCGCAGGTCGGCGACGGCCACGCCCGGCGCGACGACGACGTAGGCGGCCAGCCGGACCGTGCCGTCCGAGCCGGTCCAGGCGCGGATCGCACCCTCCCGGACGCCGGCCAGCGTGGCGAGCTGGTGCTCGACCTCGCGGGGCTCGACCCGGAAGCCGCGGATCTGCACCTGCTGGTCGCTGCGGTGCAGGAACTCCAGCGCGCCGCCGGCCGTCCACCGGACCACGTCGCCGGTGCGGTAGTGGCGATCCGCCCCGGTCCCCACGAACCGGGCGGCCTGGTCGGGGGTCGGCTCGGCGTACCCGCGGGCCAGCTGGGCACCGCCGACCAGCAGCTCACCGGGCTCGCCCACCCGCACCGGGTGGCCGGCCTCGTTCACCACCCGCGCCCAGGTGCCGGGCACCGGGCGGCCGAGCAGCGGCGGGCCGTCCCCGTCCGCGGCGATCTCGGCGAAGGTGGAGGCGACCGCGGCCTCGGTGGGCCCGTAGACGTTCCACACCCGGAACGGCGCCCCGGCCGGCGGCCGGCGGTGCGGGGCGTCCCCGCCGACGCCCAGGTGCCGCAGTGCCACCGAGCCGTCGGTGGGCCAGGGCAGGTCGAGCAGCAGCTCGCCCATCGGGGTCGGCACGAACGTCACCGTGATGCCGGTCTCGATCAGCCAGTCGCGCAGCCCGGCCGGGTCGTAGCGCAGGCTGGGCGGGGTGATGTGCAGTGTGGCCCCGGTCTGCAGGGCGGGCCAGACCTCGATCGCGGACGCGTCGAAGCCGGGGCTGCTGAACCAGGAGAACCGGTCGGCGGCGGTCAGGCCCAGGGTGCGGACGTACCAGCCGATCGTGTTCGCGATGGAGCGGTGCTCGACCAGCGCGCCCTTGGGCTCCCCGGTGGAGCCGGAGGTGAACAGCACGTAGGCCAGGTCGTCCGGGGTGAGCGGGTGGCCGCCGGACGCCGGCCGGTTGGCGAGCTGGTCGATCCGGATGACCGGCAGCTCGCCCGGGGTGTCGGTGCCGTTCGTGGTGACGATCGCGGCGGCCTCCGCCTTGCGGACCATGTGCCCTAGCCGGGCGACCGGCTGCTCCGGATCGAGCGGCACGAACGGCACCCCGGCGGCGAACGCGCCCAGCATCGCGGCGACCGCGTCCACGCCGCGGGTCAGCAGGATGCCGACCGGCGTGCCTGCGGGCACCCCCAGCTCGGCGATGGCACCGGCCACCACCCGGGCCCGGTCGAAGAGCTGGCCGCTGGTGGTCACCGCGCCGTCCTCGACGACCGCCGGGCTGTCGGCCGGGCGGTCGAACACGCCGTGGTGCAGCAGCCTCGGCTCGTGCGGTGCCGGGCCGCCGTCGTTCCACTCGTCGGGGACCGCGGTGAGCGGGCGGAGCTGCGCCAGCTCGCCGAGCGGGCGGTGCGGGTCGGCGACGACGGCGGCCAGGACCCGGTCGAAGGTCTCGAGCAGCCGGCGGCCGGTCTCGGGCTCGAACAGGTCGAGGGTGTGGATGAGCCGGCACCGGACCGTGTCACCGAGGTTGATCAGGAACAGCACCGCGTCCACCGGGGCGCGGTCGGGCAGCACGTCGAGCAGGCTGGCCCGGACGCCGGGCAGGTCGAGCTCAAAGGTGACCTCGTTGTCGTAGACGACCACGGTGTCGAAGAGCGGGTTGCGCAGCGGGTCCGGGTTGCCGCCCAGCGCCCGGACGATCTCCGGCAGCGGGGCGTCCCGGTGCTCCTGTGCGCCGAGCAGCTGCTCGCGCACGAGCTTGAGCAGGTCCGCGAACGAGGCCGACTCGTCGACCCCGATCCGCAGCGGCAGCGTGTGCACGAAGAACCCGACAGCCCGCTCGGCGCCCGGCAGCCGGTGCGCGAACGGGCTGCCGACCACCAGGTCGGACTCACCGCTCAGC
Organism: Jatrophihabitans sp.; assembly: GCA_035507775.1. Taxonomy (GTDB): domain Bacteria; phylum Actinomycetota; class Actinomycetes; order Mycobacteriales; family Jatrophihabitantaceae; genus Jatrophihabitans_A. The sequence goes on along the minus strand of DATJNU010000030.1, from coordinate 12,910 downwards.
GCCCGCAGCGTCAGCGCCCACCCGGCCAGCAGCGCGGTGAACGGCGTGACCCGGTGCTCCCGGGCCACCGACCGCAGCGAGGCCATCAGCCCGGCATCCAGCTCGGCCCCGACCGACGCGCCCCGGCCGGACGGCGCCGGCGGTCGCGGGTGGTCGTAGGGCAGGTCCAGCTCCCGGGGCGCGCCGGCCAGCAGCGCGGTCCAGTACGCCAGCGACTCGGCCGAGGCCGGCTGTGGCGCCGGCAGCGGATCGGCGGCCGGCAGGGTGACGTCGGCGCCGGTGGCCGCGGCCCGGTAGCTGGCCGAGATCTCCTCGGTCAGCACCATCGCCGAGACGGTGTCGATCACCAGGTGGTGCATCCGCAGCACCAGCAGGTAGCGCTGCTCGGCCAGCCGCACCAGGTACGGCTCGAAGAGCGGGCCGGCGGCCAGGTCGAACGGGGTTGCGGTCTCGCGCGCCATCACCCGGCGGGCCGCGGCGAGGACGTCGTCCCCGGGCTCGTCGTGCACCGGCAGCGCCAGCTCGGCCGGGGCGTGCACGATCCGCTTCAGCACGCCGTCCAGGTCGTGGAAGGTCGAGCGCAGCCCGTCGTGCCGGGTGGCGACCGCGGTCAGCGCCGTCCGCAGCGCCGGCACGTCGAGGTCGCCCTCCAGCGAGACGATCAGGGACTCGGTGTAGTTGGGACGGCCGGGAAAGGCCTGGTCGGCGTACCAGATCTGCTGCTCGCTCGGGCTGGCGTCCCGGACGTCGAGCTGCTCCGGCGCGCCGGTGCCGTCCGCACCGTCGGCGAAACGGGACCGCAGGCCGTCGATGTGCGGCAGCCCGGCGGTGATCCGGGCCGGCGAGACGCCGAAGTCGACGAAGCACGCCACCTCGTCCACCCCGAGCTCGGCGAGCCGGCGGACGATCGGCTCGGCGTCGTCCTTGGTGCCGATCAGCGCCCGGTCGGCGCAGTAGCGCCGGTAGGCCTGGCCGAGCAGGAACTCCAGGTCATCGGGGTTGGTGTTCTCCAGGTCGATGGTGAAGCCGAGGCTGTTGGTCATCTGCCCGAACAGCGACAGCGAGGAGCGCAGGTAGCTGCAGAACGGCCCGAACGCCGCCGCCCGGGTGCGCTCGGTGTCCTCGCCCAGGTAGGTGTGCAGCAGCACCACGACCCGCCCGCCGGCCGGATCGAGACCGGCCTCGGCCCGGGTCCGCCGGTAGAGGGCGATGTTCTCCCCCAACTGGTCCACGCTCTGCACCATCAGGTTGGTGATGACGCCGAACCCGCTGCGGGCGGCCTGCCGGTAGCTGTCGGGGTTGCCGACGATCGCGGTGTAGAAGTCCGGCTCGGACTGGACCGGCGTCGGGTAGAGCTTGACCTCGACCTGGTCGCCGTTGCCGGCCGTCCTGGTCACCGGCTCGCCGCGCCACAGCGCGCGGATCGTCTCGACGCCTTCGTACATCGCCTCGCGGTGCCGGCCGTAGACCTCCGGCGCCAGCACGAAGTCGCGGGCGTGCCAGCCGCTGGCCACCCCGATCGAGACCCGGCCGCCGGACAGGTTGTCGACCACCGACCACTCCTCGGCGACCCGGATCGGGTCGTGCAGCGGCAGCACCACGCTGCCCGAGTGCAGCCGGACCCGGCTGGTCTGGGCCGCGATCGCGGCGGCCAGCACCGACGGGTTGGGGAACACGCCTCCGAAGGAGTCGAAGTGCCGCTCCGGCAGCCATACCGCATGCAGCCCGCTGCGGTCGGCGAACCGGGCCGCGGCCAGGATCGCCGCGTACTTGTCGCCGGTGCCGTCGTGCGGGTAGTCGCCGAAGAAGTACAGGCTGAAGTCCGGGGTGGTCGGGCCGACCTCGGTCGAGGTCGCCTCCACCACGGCGGTCCGCGCCGTGGCGGCGGGAATCCGGGGCAGCGTCCGCCGGGGCGCCGGGGCGGCGCTGGGCTCGCCGGCCAGGAAGCCGCCGCGGCGCAGGTCGTCCACGGACGTGCGGACCGCGTCGATCACGAAGTCGACGTCGGCGTCGGTGTGCGCGGTGGAGAGGAAGAAGTTGCGCCACTCCCAGACGTGCACGCCCTGCATGATCAGGTGGTTGAACAGCAGCTCCAGGTTGCCCCGGTGGGCGAACCGGAACAGCGAGCCGAACCGCTCGATCGACAGCGGCAGCTCGCCGGCGGCGAAGAAGTCGTTCAGCGTCGTCGCCAGCCGCTCGGTGCGGGCGTTGACCGCCTGCTGGAGCCCGGGTCCCTCGTCGCGCAGGTGGGTCAGCACGGCCTTGGCCGCCACCATCGCCAGCGGGTGCTGGATGTAGGTGCCGCCGAAGAAGGTCGTCTCGCCCTGCGGCACGCTGTCGTCGCCGTACTGCCAGAAGCCGCCGTCGACCCAGTCCATGATCTCGGCCCGGCCGGCGATGGCGCCGATCGGGTAGCCGCCGCCGATCAGCTTGCCGTAGGTGGCGAGGTCGGCCCGGACGCCGAAGATGCCCTGGGCGCCCTGCGGGTGCGGGCGGAACCCGGTGAGCATCTCGTCGAACATCAGCACGATGCCGGTCTCGTCGCACAGCCGGCGCAGCTCGCGGACGAACTCGACCGGCTGCCGGTTCGGGTAGCGGCTGGGCACCGCCTCCAGCACGACCGCCGCGATCTCGCCGGCGTGCCGGCGGATCACGTCCAGGCTGGCCTCGTCGCCGTAGCCGAGCACCATCATCTCGGCCACCGCCGACTGCGGCACGCCCGCCGACACCGGCACGGTCCGCGGCCCGTCCCCGCCGGGCACCGGCCGGCCGAGCACCGGGTCGAAATGCCCGTGGTAGGAGCCGTCGAAGGTGACGATCTTGGTGCGGCCGGTGTGCGCGCGGGCCAGCCGGAACGCCGCCGAGTTGGCCTCGGTGCCGGAGGTGGCGAAGGCGACCCGGTCGAGGCCGGTCAGCCCGGCCAGCAGCTCGGCGGCCTCGCCCGTCTCGGCGCCGCGCGGGCCGAGCCGCATGCCCTCGGCCTGGTAGGCCTGGATCGCCTCGGTGACGAAGTCGGGCTCGTGGCCGAACATCAGGGCGCCGAAGCCCATCGTGATGTCGACGTAGGTGTTGCCGTCGACGTCCTCCAGGTACGCGCCACGGGCCCGGCGGGCGGCCAGCGGGTAGAGCAGTTCCTTGGTGACGCTGCGGAAACCGACCACCGCCCGGCTGTCGGCCAGCGGCCGCCGGTAGCGCTGGGCGAGCTGCTTGGAGGTCCTGGTGCGCGCGGTGTAGCGCGCGATCAGGTCGTCGAGGTGGGCACGCTGGGTGTCATCCAGCCGGCCAGCGGTCATGCCGGAGTTCCTGGTGATCGTCGGCCGGGGACCGAGCTGGGTGCCCTCCGCCTGCGGGGCCGCCTGGGCCTGCTGGGCCGCCTGGGCCGGTGGGGTTGCCTGGACCTGCTGCGCTGGCTGGGCTTGCTGGGTTGGTTGGACCTGCTGGGTTGCTTGGACTTGCTGGGCCGGCGGGAGTGGCTGGGCCGCGGACGCCCGGCCGGAGAACGCGGAGAGCTGCTCGGACATCAGGTCGGAGAACCGGCCCAGCAGGTTCAGCTGCTCGCGGACCACCGCCTCGTACCCGGCGGCCGGCGCCCCGACGCTTGCGCCGGACGGCGCCGGCACGATCACCTGCGGCTGTGCCGGTACCTGCGGCTGTGCGGGGATCTGCGGCTGCGGCAACGGGGCCGGTGTGACAACCGGCTGCGCCGTGGTTACCGGCTGCGCCGTGGTTACCGGCTGCTGCGGGACGGCGACCGGTTCGGCGGCGGCTGGCGGAACGGCCGACGCCGGGGCCGGGAGCAGCTCGGCGCGCTTGGCGGGCGACATCCGCTCGGCGACCACGGCGCTGAGCCGGGCCGGGGTGTCCACCTCCTCGAACAGCTCGCGCATGGCGACCCGCACCCCGAACGCGACCTCCAGCTCGCGCACCATGTTGATCATCAGCAGCGAGTCCGCGCCGAGGTCGAAGAACGGCACGTCCGGGGTGACGCGGTCGAGCTTGTCGCCCAGGTGGTGCGCGGTCAGCTCGCGCACCCGCAGGAGCACCAGTTCGGTCAGGTCGTCGGTCTGCTCGGCTGGCATGGCGGGTGCACTCTCCTCGGGAGCGGGGGCGGTTGCCACCGCCGGGACGTGGTCGGCGGCCGGGACGGCGGTTGCGAGAACGGGGACCTCAACGGCAGGGACGGGGACCTCGACGGAAGGGACCGGAACGGCCGCGGCGGGCGCCGGGTCGATCCAGTGCCGGGTCGGCTGGAACGGGTAGGTCGGCAGCGGCACCCGCCGGCCGCCGGTGGCCAGCGCCGCCCAGTCGAGTTCGATGCCGTGGCAGAACAGCGCGGCCAGGCCGGGCGTGACGGTGTCGGCACCGCGGCGGCGCAGCGGCAACCAGGTCGTGCCGGACCACTGCCGGCCCAGCGCGGTCAGCACGCCGGCCGGGCCGAGCTCGACGAAGGTGCGGTGGCCGTCGGCGATCAGCTCGTCCACGCTGCGGTGGAAGTCGGCGGTGGCGCGGGTGTGCGCGCGGACGTGGTCGGCCCCCGGAACGGTGCCCTCGGCGAGCACCGCCCCGGTGCCGGAGTAGACGGGCAGCGCCAGCGGCTGCCAGTCCAGCCCGGCGGCCTGGCCGGCCAGGGCGTCGAGGATCGGGTCGACCAGCGCGGTGTGGAAGGCCCGGTCGGCGGCCAGCCGCCGGCACTCCACGCCCCGGCCGGCGAGCCGCCGCTCGGCCTCGGCCACCGCCTCGGGCGCCCCGCCGAACACGGTGTGCCCGGGGCCGTTGCGCACCGCCACCGTCAGGCCGGGCAGGTCGAGCAGCTCGCCACCGTCGGCGAAGACGGCGAGCAGGGCGCCCTCGGGCACCGTCTGCATCAGGGCGCCGCGGACGGCGGCCAGGTGCATCGCGTCCTCCTCGGAGAGCGCGCCGGCACACGCCAGGGCGGCGTACTCCCCCGCGCTGTGGCCGACCACGGCATCGGGCCGGACGCCCAGCTCGGCCAGCAGGGCAACCTGCGCCAGCTGCACGGCCAGCAGCGCCGGCTGCAGGGTCTCGGTGGTCCAGACGTGCGGTTCGCCGAGCAGCGGCGGCAGCAGGTCCACGCCCCAGTCCCGGCGGTGCGCCTCCAGCAGCCGGTGCAGCACCCCGGCCGAGGCCGGGTGGGCCAGCAGCGAGGTTCCGGCGCCGGTGCAGTCCACCCCCTGGCCGGCGAAGGCGAAGGCGAGCGGCCCGCCGCGGCCGGCGACCCCGCTGACCGAGCCGCCGGTGCGGAGTTCGCGGGCGGTGGCCCCGGCGTCGTCGCCCCAGGCCACCAGCCGGTGCGGCAGCCGCCGGCGGCCCGCGCCCAGCGTGGTGAGCACGTCCGCCGGGCCGGCCCCGGCAAGCGCGTCCGCGGTCGCCTCGGCCAGCTGCGCCAGCGCCTGCGGCCCGCGCGCGGACAGCGGGACGATCCACGGCGCCGAGACGGCCGAGGGGGCCTGCTCGGGCGCCTGTTCCAGCACCACGTGCGCGTTCGTGCCGCCCACGCCCAGCGCCGTCACCCCGGCCCGGCGCACCCCGGGCACCGGCCACGGCGTGGGCGCGGTCGGCACCGCGATGCAGTCCTCGCCCAGCCGCAGCGCCGGGTTGGGCGCGTCGAAATTGGCCTGCGGCGGCACGATCCCGCTGCGCAGGGCCAGCACCGCCTTGAGCAGGCCCGCCATCCCGGCGGCGCTGTCGAGGTGGCCGATGTTGGGCTTGACCGATCCGACCACCAGCGGGTCGGTGCGGTCGCCGAAGGTCTCGCGGAGCGCCGCGACCTCGATCGGGTCGCCGAGCGCGGTGCCGGTGCCGTGCGCCTCGATGTAGCCCACCGACGCCGGCTCGACCCCGCCGGCGGCCAGCGCATCGCGCACCACCGCGACCTGGCCGGCCAGGCCGGGCCAGGTGAAGCCCTGCTTGTCGGACCCGTCGTTGTTGATGGCCGACCCGAGGATGACCGCGTGCACCGTGTCGCCGTCGGCGAGGGCGGCCGCCAGCGGCTTGAGCAGCACGGCCGCGACGCCGTTGCCGCCGACCGTGCCGTCGGCGCCCGCGTCGAAGGCACGGCAGGCGCCGGTGCTGGACAGGATCGAGCCCTGCTCGTACCGGTAGCCGGCGATGCCGGGCACGTGCAGCGCGGACGCCCCGGCGAGCGCCAGGTCGGCGTCGCCGGCCAGCAGCCCGTTGATCGCGGTGTGCACGGCGACCAGCGAGGTCGAGCAGGCGGTGCGCACCGTGACCGCCGGGCCGGTCAGGCCCAGCCGGTAGGCCACCCGGGTGGCGAGGAAGTCCGGGTCGTTGCCGATCGCGACCTGCAGGGCGGTCAGCTGGTCGCCGGCGTCGACGCCGCCCAGGTTCTCCCGGAGGTAGGTGCGCAGCGAGTACAGCGCCATGCCGGAGCCCGCGTAGACGCCGATCCGGCCACCCGCCCCGGCGTACCCGGCGTGCTCCAGGGCCTGCTGGCAGATCTGCAGGAACAGCCGCTGCTGCGGGTCGGTGACGGCGGCCTCGACCGGGCTGATGCCGAACAGGTCGGCGTCGAAAGAGGCGATGTCGTCGAGCGCGCCGCTGACCGGGACGTACGCCGGGTCGTCCACCAGGGACGCCGGCAGGCCCGCGGCGAGCAGCTCGTCGCGGCGGAACCGCCTGGTGCTGACCACGCCGGCGAGCAGGTTGTCCCAGTACTGCTCCAGGGTGGGCGCGCCCGGCAGCCGGGCGGCCATGCCGATGATGGCGATCCGGCGGTCGCGGACCTCGCCCCGGCGGGTCTCGGTGGGACGCTCGCCGGCCAGCTCGCCGAGGTGGGCGGCGAGCTCGACCTCGGTCGGGTGGGAGAACAGCTCCGTCAGCGGGAACTCCCGGCCGAGCGCGGACTGCAGCGCGGTGTGCAGCCGCACCATGCCCAGTGACCCGAGGCCCGCCTGGTAGAACGGCGTGTGCGGGTCGATGCCGCCGGGCACGATCCGGCGCAGCTCGTCGCGGACCAGCCGGCGCAGCGAACCGCCGGTGCCCCTCGGCTCGGCCGGCGCGCTCGCCGCGGCCGGGTTCGCGGCGGCCGGTGCGACCGGGACCGCGACGCCGAACGCGTCCCGGCAGGCCGTGGCGGCGCCTTCGAGCGGCTCCGGCGGCAGCATCCGGCGGGCGACCGGGTTGGCCCGGTCGACGCCGAGCAGCACCGGCCCGGGCGGCAGCCGCAGCGCGGCGGCGAACAGCGCGGCACCGTCGGCGGCGGTGAAGCTGAGCAGCTTGCCGCGGACGGCCGTCTCGCGGTAGTCGTGGCCGGTGTTCATGCCGACGGAGCGCCACAGGCCCCAGATCAGGGTGTGCACCGGATGCTCGGCGGCCAGCTGCTCGGCCAGCGCTTCGAGATAGCGGTTGCCGGCCGAGTAGCCACCCGCGCCGACCCCGGCGAACCAGGTCAGCAGGGTGGAGAAGGCGACCAGCCGGCTGCCCGGCCGCCGGCGCAGCAGCCGCGCCACCGCCTCGGAGCCCGCCACCTTGGCCCGGGTCTGGGCCCGCCACTCCTCGGCCGTGGTCTCGGCCAGCTGGGTCGACTCGTACACCCCGGCCAGGTGCAGCACGCCGGCCAGCGGCTCGCCCCAGTCGGCCTCCGCCGCCGCGACCGCGGCCTCCAGCGCGTCCGCGTCGGCCACGTCGACCCGGGCGTAGCGGGCGTCCGGTCCCAGCTCGGCGAGGTCCCGGGCCGGCCCCCGGCCGACGACCAGCATCCGGATGCCCAGCCCGGGCAGCACCGCCCGGCCGACACCGCCCAGGCCGCCGGTGACCAGCCAGCAGCTGCCCGGCTCGACGGCCGGCCGCGCGCCGGGCTCCGGCTCGGCCGGGGTCAGGGTGCGGGCCACCCAGCGGCCCTGCCAGGCGAGCACCGGCTCGCGGTGGGCCAGGACCAGCGCCTCGGCGATCCGGGCCACCTCGCTGCCGGCTTCCTCGCTGCCGGCTTCCCCGCTGCCGGGCAGCCGCAGGTGCCAGCTGCGCACCCCGGGCAGCTCGACGGCCGCGGTGTCGGCGATGGCCGCGGTGAGCGCGCCGGCCGGCTCGCCGTGGCCGACGGTCACCAGCTCGCCGGCCCAGCCGGCCGCGGCCAGCCCGGCCACCAGGTCGAGCACCGGGATCGTCGCCCGCTCCTCGTCGGCCGCCGGCGCCAGCACGATCAGGTCGGCGTCGAGGTCGCCGGGCTCGAACTCCCGCGTCCCGGGCAGCACCCCGGCCAGGCCGGCAGCCAGGGCCGGGTCGCCGACGACCCGGACCCGGCCGGGATCGCGGGTCGCCGCGACGGACAGCGGCGCCCAGCCCGGCCGGTGCAGCGCATCGGGCAGGGTGGTGCGGGCGGACTCGGCCAACTCGACCGCGCGCAGGCCGCCGGTCAGCTCGCCGCGCAGCAGCCTGCCGCGCATCGCGGTGCGCTGGATCTTGCCGCTGGTGGTCTTGTCGAAGCCGTCCCGGTCGACGGCCACCAGCAGCACCGAGGCCAGCCCGAACCGTTCGGCCAGTTTGCGCCGGACCTCGCCGACGACCGCGCCGGGCAGGCCGTCGCCGGGCAGGCCGTGGCCGGGCAGGCCGTCGGCGGGCACGAACACCACGGCCAGCCGCTCGTCGCCGTCCGGGGTGGGCACCCCGAACGCGGCCGCGAAGCTGGTCGCCACGCCGGGCAGCGCCCCCACCACGTCCTCGATCTCGTGGCAGAAGTGGTGGACGCCGTTGATGATGATGATCTCCTTGGCCCGGCCGGTGATCGTCACCCGCCCGCCGGCCACGAACGCCAGGTCACCGGTGTCGAACCAGTCGCCGTCCGGGAACGCCTCGGCGTTGGCATCCGGGTTGTTGAGGTAGCCCGGCGTCACCCGCTCGCCGCGCCCCTGCAGCCGGCCGATCCGCAGCTCCGGGAGCTCGGTCACCCCGTCGGGCGCGGCGATCCGGAACTCCGAACCGGGGCTGGGCGCACCCATGCTGAGGAAGGTCGAGCTGCCCTCGGCCGGCTCGGGCAGCAGCTCCACCCCGCCGTCGGCCGCCTGCCGGACGTGCTGCACCGCCTCGGACCCGTAGGCCTGGTAGGTGATCGCGGTGCACGTCTCGGCCATCCCCCAGGCCAGCAGCACGGTCTCCGGGCGGACGCCGAACCGGGCGGTCGCCTCGACGAACCGCCGCATCACCGGCTCGGTGCACTGCTCCCCCGCGTTGACCAGGGCGCGCAGCGACGACAGGTCCCAGCTGCGGGCCGGGTCGGCGGCAGCGAGCGCGTCGGCGACCAGGCCGAACCCGAAGTTGGGCGACCAGCTGTGCTGGGCCCGGTAGGAGTGCAGCAGGTCCAGCCAGCGCAGCGGGTCGGCGAGGACGTCGGCGGTGGGCACCTGGACGTTGTCACAGCCCAGCACGACCGGGCCGAGGTGGTACATCACCACGCCGGCGACGTGGTCGAGCGGCAGCCAGTTCACGAACAGGTCGCCGGGCGCCATCCGGCTGACCTGGCGGGCGGCCTGGGCGTAGCGGATCAGGCCGCGGTGGGTGATCTGGATGACCTTGGACCGGCCCGTGCTGCCTGAGGACAGCTGCAACATCGCCACCGCGCCGGGTTCTGGCCGGTAGCCATCGTCGGCCGGCTCGGCGGCGGCGCACTCGGCCAGGTCGAGCACCCGCATCGCCAGCCCGGACCGTTCGGCGTGCCCGCGCAGGCCCGCGACGGTCGCCCCGCCGGAGAGCACCGGCGGTTGGCCGAGGTCGCGCCAGGCGTGCTCCAGCTTGTCCAGCACCGGCGTGCGTTCGGCGTAGCTGGCCGACTGGGCCACCGCCACCGGCCGGATGCCGCCGAGCAGGCACGCCCACAGGCCGACGACGTGCTGGGCCAGCGACGGCGCGTGCAGCACCACCGCGTCGCCCACCCCCAGGCCGGCGGCGCGCAGGCCGGCGAGGGTGCGGCCGGCCTGCTCGACCAGTTCGGGGTAGGTCAGCACCCGGGTGGCGCCCTGCTCGACGACGTGCACGCCGCGGTCCGGGTGCCGTTCGGCGGTGGCCAGCAGCGCCTCGACCAGGGTCGCCGGGTCGTCCGGGGCGATCTCGGGGCCGGCCAGCCGGGTCAGCGAGGACGGCCCGCTCAGCTCGGCGTCCGGCGCGGCCAGGGCGGCGGGCGGCCCGGCCACCCACGGGGTGGGCAGCTCGACGAACTCGCCGAGATGCCGCCGGCCGGTCTCCGGGGCCGGCAGCGCGACCGGCGTGGTCACCGAGGCCGGAACCGGCAGCCGGCGGAGCGCGGCCCCGTCGGGCTCGCCGGCCGGGTCGCGCGGGATGGCCGAGACCACCGAGACCAGCAGCGGGCCGCCGTCCACCGCGCCGAGCGCGGCCACCACCCGGCGCACCCGGGCCGGGGTGGTGCCCGGGGCGGGCACCACGTGCGCGACCCGGACGGCGCGGCCGTCGGCGGTGGTGGCGGCGATCAGGGCGGCGTCGGCCACCAGCGGGTGGCCGAGCAGGGCAGCGAGCAGCGTCTGGGGCACGGGGGTTCTCCTGTCCAGCTCGGGGGGTCGGTCAGGGGTGTCGGGTTCGGTGGCTGTCGGTCGGGGGGGCGGTCAGGGGTGTCGGGTCCGGGGCGTCGGGTCCGGGGCTGAGAAGTTCGGGGCGTCGAGTCCGGGGCTGAGAAGTTCGGGGTCGGGGGGTTCGGGTGTGGGTCAGCTCGGCGTGCCGGCCCGGTCGCGTGGGCGGCGGGCGGTCCGGGCCAGGTACCCGGCGGCCAGCACGACGACCACGCCGTGCATCAGCGCGGCCACCGCCAGCGGCCGCCACACCTCCAGCAGGCCGGCCGCGACCAGCAGCCCGATGCCCAGGCCGGCGTTCTCGGCCATCGCGGTGATGCCGAAGAACAGCCCGCGGGCCGGATCCGGCTCGGCCTGCACCCTGGTGGTGTAGGTGATCTCGGTGAAGCCGTCGGCCACCCCCGCGATCAGGGCCACCAGCAGCACCCAGGGCTGGCGGAGCCCCGAGAACGCCGCGATGAAGGCGGCCGACATCACCGCGGTGCCGATCACGAACGCCCGCTCGTCGTGCCGGGGGCCGCTCCGGTAGATCCGGGTCACCAGCTGGTGGGCGGCGAACAGGCCGACCGCCCACGACGCCCAGAAGTCCCCGACGAAACCGGCCGGGTTGCCCGGCTGCAGCTGGGTGGCGTAGATCGGGATGCCGACCTGGTGCGAGGCCGAGCCGAAGGTGTCCACGGTCCGGACGACCACGATCGCGAGCACCGGCGGCGCGGCGGTCAGGGCGGCCAGCACGAGCCGGCTCCGGGTCGCGAGGCCGGGCCGCTCCTCCTGCCGGACGCGCACCTGCCGCGGGAAGCGCAGCCGGACGGTGGACAGCACCAGCGCGGAGATGCCGAAGGTGCCCGCGTTGACCAGGAACGCCGCCGTGTAGCCCACCCAGGACACCAGCAGGCCGCCGGTGGCGAAGCCCAGCGCCATCGCGACCGCGCGGCCCGTCACCAGCAGCCCGTTGGCCCGCATCCGGTGCTCGGGGCCGACGAAGTCCGGCACGGTGGCCCGCAGCAGCAGCTGGCTGGTGGTGGTGAGCGCGCCGATCGAGATCGCCAGCACCGGCAGCAGCCCCACCCGCAGGTCCCGCGGCGACAGCGCGAACACCAGCAGCACCAGGGCCTGCACGGCATCGCAGGTGATCATCACCGGGCGCCGCGGCAGCCGGGCGGTCACCGTCCCGCCGGCCAGGCCCGCGACGAAGCCGGTGGCCATCCGCAGCACCAGGAACAGCCCGGTGGCGGCCGCGCTGCCGGTCGTCTGGTAGACGAACAGCTGCAGCGCCACCATGTTCAGGTAGCTGCCGAACGCCGACGCCCCGTAGCCGCCGACCAGCAGCCGGAACCGGCGCCAGTCCGCACGGTCGAGCTCGGGGGCGGCCACGGCCGCCGGGCTGAGGTCGGTCATCGGCTCAGTAGCCCGCCGCGCGATGGGTGTCATGTGCCCGGGTGGGCACCAGGAAGCTGCGGTCGAAGCTGAGCACGACCTCGCCGGTCGACTTGCGGCCGGTGGTGCGGCAGTGCGCGATGCCCTGCCCCGGACGGCTCTCGGACAGCCGCTTGCCGGTGATCTCGCTCTCCGCGTAGAGGGTGTCGCCGACGAATACCGGGGCCGGCAGCACGATCCGCTCCCAGCCCAGGTTCGCGATCGCCTTGCCGCTGGTGCTGCGCGCGGCCATCCCGGCCACGATGCTCAGCGTCACCAGGCTGGACACCAGCGGCTTGCCCCAGGTGCCCTGCTCGCTGAACGCGGCGTCGATGTGCAGCGGGGAGTCGTTCATGCTGAGCATCGACATCAGGACGTTGTCCATCTCGGTGATGGTGCGGCCCGGCCGGTGCTCGATCACCACCCCCACCGGCAGGTCCTCGTAGCAGAACCCGACGACCTCCCGGAGCCGGTTCGGCCCGACCGGGACGTAGCCGGTGGGCCGGGCGGTCCCGCCGGGCAGGTCGTCGCCGGGCTGCTCGGGCGCGCTCACGCGGCCAGCAACTCGGTGACGTGGCCGGCGAACTCGGTGATCAGCTCGGCCGACATGTCCGCCCGGACCATCACCCGCAGCCCGGCCTCGCCCCGGGGCACGATCGGGAAGAAGATCGCCGAGCTGTAGAAGCCGCGCCGCAGCAGCTCGGCCGACAGCGCCACCGCCCGGTCCGCCTCGCCCACGTCGATCCGGCGCACCGGCAGCCCGTTGCCCGCCAGCGGGGTGGGCAACAGCCGGTCGAAGAGGTCGAGGTTGGCCCGCAGCGCCGCCTGCAGCCGGCCCAGTTCGGGCGAGCGGTGCACCGCGGCGCTGCCCAGCGCGGCGCCGATGGTGGGCACCGAGACGTCCTGCGACCAGCCGAGCGGGCCGCCGTGCCGGGAGAGGA
>DATJNU010000029.1:0-26842 GCA_035507775.1 Jatrophihabitans sp. | reverse complement strand
TCCACCGCCTGCACGCTGCGCAGGATCCGCAGCTCACCGGTCGCCGGGCGGACGGCCACCCGGAAGCCCTGCACGTTGAACGAGACCGAACGCGGCGAGCCGCCGCTCACCCCCACGGCCGAGACCGGCGCGTCCGGCGGGACGCCGCCGGCCAGCCGCTCGACCAGCGCCTGGCACGCCCGCACCGTCGCCAGGCCGGCCACCACGGTGCCGGTCGAGCCGTACGCCCCGGTGTCGTGGCCGACCAGGTCGGTGTCGGACTGCACCAGCTCGATGTCGTCCACCGGGCAGCCGAGCACGCTCGCGGCGAGCTGCCGGTGCACCGTGGCCGTGCCGTTGCCGAACTCGGCGGTGCCGACGTCGAGCCGGTACCCGCCGCCCGCCAGCCGGGTGGCCCGGACGGTCGAGTGGTGGCCGCCGGGTGGCACCGTGTCGAGCATGGTCAGGGCGATGCCGGTGCCGGACCGCCACTCCGGGTCGGCCTCGACCGGGTCCGCGGTCGCCTCGGCCAGCTCGTGGCGGACCCGCTGCAGGCACGGCTCGGCACCGGAACTGCCCACCTCGATGTCGGTCGGGCTGCCGGCGAAGGAGACGAGCTGGTCGCCCGGCCGCACCAGGTTGCGCAGCCGGAGCTCGACCGGGTCCATGCCCAGCAGCCGGGCCAGCTCGTCCATCGCCGACTCGACCGCGAAGGCGGTCTGGGACAGGCCGTAGCCGCGGAAGGCCCCGGCCGGCAGCGTGTTGGTGTAAACCGACCAGGCGTCGATCCGCTTGTTCGGGCAGCGGTAGACGGCCACCGACTCGCCGCAGCTGTGGAACATCACCCCGGGACCGTGATTGCCGTAGGCGCCGGTGTCGGCCAGCACGGTCAGCCGCAGCGCGGTCAGCGTGCCGTCCCGGCGGGCCGCCAGCCGCACCGCGACCCGCATCGGGTGGCGGGTCGAGGTGCCGACGAACTGCTCCTCGCGTGAGAGCTCCCACCGCACCGGCCGGCCGAGCCGCAGCACCGCCAGCGCCACCAGGTCCTCGGTGAACATCTCCTGCTTGCCGCCGAACCCGCCGCCGACCCGGGCCACCTGCACCCGCACCCGATCCCGCGGCAGGTCGAAGACCCGGCACAGCGCGTCCCGGGTCAGGAACGGGACCTGGCTGCTGGTGCGCAGCACCAGCCTGCCCTCCTCGTCCAGCCAGCCGGTGCTGCCGTGGGTCTCCAGATGGACGTGCTGCACCCGGTGGGAGGAGAAGGTGTGCGAGTACACGACCTCGCCCTCGGCGAGGCCGGCCTGCTGGTCGCCGAGGTCGCTGTGCAGTTCGGCCACCACGTTCCGGCTGTAGCAGGTGCCGCCCTTCTCGTCGGGCTTGTCGGCGTGCAGCCGGGGGGCACCGTCGGCCATCGCGGCCACCGGATCGAAGACCGCCGGCAGCAGCTCGTACTGCACCTCGATCAGCTCGCACGCCCGCCGGGCCACCGACGCCGACTCGGCGACCACCGCGGCCACCCGCTGCCCGACGTAGCGGACGGTGCGATCGAGCAGCAACAGGTCGGCCGGATCGTCGTCCGGGTTCTCGTGGCGGGCGGTCGAGTAGCGCGTGGTCGGCGAGTCGAGGTGGCTGAAGACCGCGACCACGCCGGCCAGCTGCCGCGCCCGGCCGGCGTCCAGCGAGCGGATCACCGCGTGCGGGTGGGGCGACCGGAGCACGGCCAGGTGCAGCAGGCCGGGCGGGTCGTGGTCCATGGTGAAGCTCGCCCGGCCGGCGACGATCTCCCGGCCGGCCGGCGCCGGCACGCTGACGCCCACCGCGGAGCCGCCGGCCGGTGCCGGGTCGGCCCGGCGCTCGCCGGCCAGCGCGTCCCGGATCGAGCCGTAGCCCGTGCAGCGGCAGAGGTTCCCCTTCAGCGACCGGTCCGGGTCGCGCCGCTGGCCGGGGTCCAGGGCCGCGACCGTCATCATCAGGCCGGGCGTGCAGAAGCCGCACTGGAAGGCCTGGGCCGCCACGAAGGCCTCGGCCAGCTCCGGCCGGTCCAGGCCGGCCGCCGTGGTGACGCTGCGCCCGGCGGACCGGCCGGCCGGGTAGAGGCAGCTGTGCACCGGCACCCCGTCGACCCAGACGGTGCAGGCGCCGCAGTCGCCGGTGTCGCAGCCCTTCTTCACCGCGTGGCAGCCGAGCTCGCGCAGCAGGGTGCGCAGGCACTGCCCGGGCCGGGGCTCGACCGGGTAGCTCCGGCCGTCGACGGCGATCTCGGTCATGGCTGCGCCAACTCCTCCAGGACGTCCAGCACGAACCGCCGGGTCATCGCCCGGCGCCAGCGCGGGTCGCCGTGCACGTCGTCGTGGTAGGCAGGCACCGCCGCGTCCAGGCGCTGCCAGGCGTGCTCCGGGTCGGGCCGGCCGGCGAAGCGCACCTCCACCGGGCGGACGGTCGCCGCGGTCACCGTCAGGGCCAGCTCGCCGTCGGTGCCCCGGCGCCCGATCACCACCGCGCCGGAGCGGCCGTGCGGCGACAGCGAGATCTGCCGGAACGCGGTGCGGCCGGTCAGGGCCGCCGCCGGCAGCCACACCGAGCGCAGCAGCTCCCCGGGCTGGAGCCGGTTGCTCCCGGGACCGGTGACGAACTCGTGCACCGGCATCGTCCGGCTGGCACCGGTGTCGGGCCGCAGCAGGGTGCACCGGCCGTCCAGCGCCACGGTCAGGGCGGCGATCGGGCTGGCCGGCAGCGACAGGCACAGGTTGCCCCCCACCGTCGCGCAGTTCCAGACCTTGAACGAGCCCAGCAGCGCGGTGCAGCACTGCCCGACCAGCGCGGCCCCGGACCAGTGGGACGGCGGCTGCCAGCCGGCCAGCTCGGCCAGCGTGCAGGTCGCGCCGAGCAGCAGCCCGTCCGGGGTCGCGGTGAGCGACGGCCAGCCGAAGGCGGTCAGGTCGAGCAGCCGGCGGACCGCCGGTTGCCGTTCGGAGAACAGCCAGGTGCCGCCGGCCAGCCAGGAGTCACCGGGACGCCAGCTCGCGGTGGCGGCCGGCACCAGCTCCTCCACGTGATCGAGGTCCACGTCACTCCTGCCCGATCCGGCGGGCGGCCACCGCGGCCGCCGCCGCCAGCCGCCCGGCGTCGGCGGTGACCAGGGTGCGACCCTGGACCACCGGCCGGCCGCCGACGAACAGGTGCTCGACCGTCGCCGCGCCCAGCACCAGCGCCGCCACCGGATCGGCGATGCCGGCGCCGGCCAGGTCGTCGATCCGCCAGAGCGCGACGTCGGCCTGCTTGCCGACCTCCAGCGAGCCCAGCTCGGCGTCCCGGCCGAGGCAGCGAGCGCCGCCCAGCGTCGCCAGCTCCAGCGCCTGCCGGACGGTCAGCGCCCGCGGCCCGCCGCGGTACCGGGCGGCCAGCACGGCCTGGCGGAGCTCGTCCACCATCCGGCCGGCCTCGTTCGAGGCTGCGCCGTCCACCCCGAGGCCGACCGGCGACCCCGCCGCCAGCAGCTGCGATACCGGCGCGATGCCGGCGCCCAGCCGGCCGTTCGAGGTCGGGCAGTGCGCCACCCCGGTGCCGGTCGCGGCCAGCTGCTTGATGCCCTGGTCGTCCAGGTGGACGCCGTGGGCCAGCCAGACGTCCTCGCCCAGCCAGCCGAGGTCGGCGGCGTACTCGACCGGGCTGCGGCCGAACCGCTGCTGGCAGAACTCGTGCTCGTCGGTGGTCTCGGCCAGGTGGGTGTGCAGCCGCACCCCCCGCTCGCGGGCGAGCGCCGCGCTGTCCCGCATCAGCTCCGGGGTCACCGAGAACGGCGAGCAGGGGGCGACGGCGATCCGCACCGTCGCGGCCGGCCCGGGATCGTGCCAGCGGGCGATCGCCGCATCGGTGGCGGCGAGCACGTCGTCGTGCCGCTCCACCACCTCGTCGGGCGGCAGGCCGCCGGCCGAGCGGCCGAGATTCATCGAGCCCCGGGCCAGTTCCAGCCGGAGCCCCAGCCCGGCGGCCGCCGCGATCTCCGCCTCGACCAGCTCGGCGGCCTGCGCGAGCCGGTCCCCGCCGCCCGGTCGCGGTGGGAACAGGTAGTGGTGATCGGCGCTGGTGGTGCACCCGGTGAGGGCCAGCCAGCCCAGCTTGGCCGCCGCCGCGGCCGCCAGCAGCTCCGGCGTGAGCCTGGCCCAGACCGGATAGAGCTCGGTCAACCAGGCGAAGAGGGTGTGGTCGCTGGCCCGGCCGCGGGTGATCCACTGGTAGAGGTGGTCGTGGGAGTTCACCAGGCCGGGGGTGGCGAGCAGGCCGCGCCCGTCGACCACCTCGGCGCCCGCCCGGTCACCCGGCCAGCGGCCCGGGCCGACGGCCTCGATCACGCCGTCCCGCAGCACCAGGTGGCCCTCGGCGTGCTCGGTCCGCGCCCGGTCCACGGTGGCCACGGCACATCCCTCGACCACGGTCGGCGGGGTCAACCGCCGCGACGGGCCGCTCATGATCCCTGGTAGGTGGAGAAACCGAACGGGCTCCAGGCCAGGGCCAGGTGGTGCCGGCCGGCCGCCCGGACGGGCCGCCAGCACAGGCTCACCTCGGGGTAGCAGCTCGCCCCGGCGAAGTAGCCGGCCGAGTCGTAGCTGAGGCGGTAGCTGGCCGGCTCGTCGGGCAGGTCGGCGAACGACAGCCGGCCGTCCGCGCCGGTGGCCGAGTGCGCCAGCCGGCGCCAGCCGCCGTCCGCCTGCTGCCTGCTGAGCGTCACGGTCACCGCCGCCGCGGGACGGCCGGCGACCAGGTCCAGCACATGGGTCGAGATCTCCACCGCTCAGCGCCCCCCGGCGATGCCCGGCGCGGCGAGCCTCGAACGGGCTATGAGGCGCAGCTGTTCGCGGACCTCCGCGCGCTCCGCGAGCCGGCCGTTGTCCAGCCGGCGGCGCAGCTCGGCCAGGATCTGCGCGCCGCTGCGGCCGGCCGCGGCGATCAGGAACAGGTGGCCGAACCGGCGCTCGTAGTCGACGTTGGCCGCGCGCAGCTCGGCGAGCAGCTCGGCCGGGGCGGACCGGGCCGCGGCCTGCTCCCGGTCGGACAGGGCCGCCGTCTGCGCCTCGGTGCTCCGCTCGCCGATCCGCGGGTGCCCGGCCAGCGCCTCCGCCAGGTCGGGCCAGGCCAGCTCGGCGAACGCCGCGTCGGAGCGAGCCTGCAGCGCGGCCAACCCGGTGGGCAGCCCGCCGGCCACCATGGCCGCCTGCCACCGCCGGCTGCCGCAGACGGCCGGCAGTGCCTGCACGATGTCGGCCACGGGTTCCGACTCAGTGGACATATATCGAATAATACCCATAGTCTTCACATCATCTGAGTGCCTAGAAACGAGCTAATGTCTCACTCATCCCTAATATGGTCAGAGCACGTTATAACACCCGAAGGTTCGGGGCCAGCCACGGTGCTGGTGACCGACGGCCGGATCGCCGAGGTCGCCGAGCACCGGCTGCCCGCCCGCGGTCGGGAGACGGTCGAGCTGCCCGCCGGGACGGTGCTGCTGCCCGGCCTGGTGGACAGCCACGTGCACGTCAACGAGCCGGGCCGGGCCGAGTGGGAGGGCTTCGCCACCGCCACCGCGGCCGCGGCCGCGGGCGGCATCACCACGATCGTCGACATGCCGCTGAACTCGATCCCGCCCACCGTCGACGTCACCGCGCTGCGGGTCAAGCAGCGCGCCGCCCGCGGCAAGCTCGCAATCGACGTCGGCTTCTGGGGCGGCGCGGTACCGGGCAACGCCGGCGAGCTGGCCGGCCTGCACGAGGCCGGCGCGGTCGGCTTCAAGTGCTTCCTGCTGCCCTCCGGGGTGGAGGAGTTCCCGCCGCTGGACCGGGACGGCCTGCTGCTGGCGATGCGCACCATCGCGGCCTTCGGCGGGCTGCTGATCGCGCACGCCGAGGATCCCGGGGTGATCGCCGCCGCGCCCGGCGCCACCGGCCGTCGCTACCGGGACTTCCTCGCCTCCCGGCCGGCCGCGGCCGAGCAGCGGGCGGTCGAGCTGCTGATCGAGTGCTGCCGGCAGACCGGCTGCCGGACCCACGTCGTGCACCTGTCCAGCGCCGGCTCGCTGGACCTGCTGCGCGCGGCCCGGGCGGCCGGGCTGCCGGTCACCGCAGAGACCTGCCCGCACTACCTGGTGCTGACCGCCGAGGACGTGCCGGACGGGCGCACCGAGTTCAAGTGCTGCCCGCCGATCCGGGACGCCGCCCACCAGGACGCGCTCTGGCAGGGGCTGCTGGACGGCACCGTCGACTGCATCGTCAGCGACCACTCCCCCTGCCTGCCGGCCGCCAAGCAGCCGGGCTCCGGCGACTTCGGCTCGGCGTGGGGCGGCATCGCGTCGCTGCAACTGGGCCTGCCGCTCGTCCACACCGAGGCCCGCCGGCGCGGCATCGGCCTGGACCGGGTGGTGCACTGGATGAGCACGGCACCGGCCCGGCTGACCGGCCTGACCGACCGCGGCGTCATCGCGCCGGGCGCCCGGGCCGACCTGTGCGCCTTCGTCCCCGACCGCGAGTTCGAGGTGCGCGCCGCCGACCTGCGGCACCGGCACCCGGTCAGTCCCTACCTGGGCCGGCGGCTGCGCGGCGCCGTGACCCGTACCTGGCTGGCCGGGGTGCCCGTCGACCCGGCAACCCGCCGGGGCCGCTTCACCCGGCCAGCTCGGCCAGCCTGACCAGCTCCGGCAGGCCCGCGAGGAGGTCCGCACCGGACAGCCCGAAGTCGACCAGGCAGGCGACCTCGTCCACCCCGGCGGCCCTGAACTCGCCGACCAGCGGCAGCGTCCCCGCCGCCGAGCCGATCAGCGAGCCGCCGCTGAGGTAGCGCTCGCAGGTCAGGTCGAGCAGGTCCTCCAGCAGGTCCTCCGGCAGGTCCTCGCCCGGCGAGGCGTGGCCGCCGCTGATGGTGCCGCCGCCCTTGGCGGACTTGGTCTCCAGCACCACGGCCGAGCGCAGGTACTCCCGGAACGGCACCCGGCTCACCTGCCGGGCGAGGTCGGCGTCCGCCCGCAGGTGGGTGTGCAGCATCAGCGAGACGATGCCCTCGGACGGATCGAGCCCGGCGTCGGCGCGCGCCTTGCGGTACAGCTCGATCTTGCCCGCCAGCTCCGGCAGGTCCTGCCCGATCAGGTGGGTGAGCAGGTTCGCCCCGCGGCTGCCGGCGTCGGCGAAGGTCTGCGGATTGCCCGACGAGGTCAGCCACACCGGCAGCTCGGCCTGGACCGGCCGCGGGTAGAGGGCGACCTGCGCCGAGTTGCCGAGGCCGTTGGGCAGTTCGACGGTCTCGCCCCGCCACAGCGCCCGCACCTGGTCGAGCTGGGCCAGCATCACCTCGCGCCGCTGCGGGTACCGGTCGGGGTTCAGCACGAAGTCGTTGACGTTCCAGCCCGCGCCGAACGAGATCGCCACCCGGCCGCCGGACAGGTTGTCGACGGTGGACCAGTCCTCGGCGATCCGGACCGTGTTGTGCAGCGGCGAGATCAGGCTGCCGGCCCGCAGCTGCAGCCGCTCGGTGGCGACCGCCAGCGCCGCGCTGGTCACCGCCGGGTTGGGGAACACCCCGCCGAACCGGTCGAAGTGCCGCTCGGGGGTCCAGACCGCGGCCAGGCCCGCGCGGTCCGCGGTCCGGGCCGCGGCCAGCATCGTCTGGTAGGTCTCGCCGGCCGCGGCACCGTCCGGCGCGGCGAAGAACATGAGCCCGAAACGCATCAGGACTTCCTTTCGGTCTGCTCCGCCGTCGGATCCGAGGCGGGGTCGGGGCTGGGAGGAGCGGGCCTCAACCCGCGGGTTCGTCGGTCGGCAGCGCCGGCGGCTGGCGCAGCACCGGCAGGACGCTGCCGAGGATGCTCAGCAGCAGCATCCAGCCGACCATCGTCAGCACGGTGACGGTCACGGTGCTGTACTCGAGCAGGAACCCGGCGATCAGCGGGCTCAGCGGCGTCACGGACTGGCTGACGAACCGGCAGGCGCTGTCGACCCGGCCCTGCAGCTCGTCCGGCACCAGCACGATCCGGTAGGTGGCCAGCACCGAGTTCCACAGCGGCGCGGCGGCCAGCATCAGCGCGAACACCGCGCCCATCAGCCACACCTGGGCGTGGCCGATCAGCAGCAGCGGCAGCAGCAGCGTCCACACCCAGGGGAAGCCCACCACCACCCGGGAGGCCGGCACCCGGCTGGCCAGCCAGCCCGCGATCACCGAGCCGGCCAGGCCGCCCGCGCCGCCGATGGTGAGCACCGCCCCGGTCGCGGCGGCGCCGATGCCCCGTTCGTGGGCGAGCACCACCAGCAGGGTCGGCATCGCGTTGCCGACCAGGTTGCTGGCCGCGACCATCAGCACGCTGGCCCGCAGGAACCGCTGGCGCCACATCCACTGCACGCCCAGCCGGACGCCGGCCCACAGCGAGCCGGTGCGGCTGGCCGCCACCGGCGCCGACCGGAACGGGGTGCGGATCAGCGCCACGGTGCAGAACGAGATCAGGTACGACAGCGCGTCCCCGAGGAACGGCAGCACCGACGCGAAGCCGTAGAGGGCACCGCCGAGCGGTGGCCCGCCCAGCATGGCGCCGTAGCCGCGGCTCTCGTTGCGGGCGGTGGCCGCGCGCAGCTGGCTGGCCGGCACCACATGCCGCAGCGCACCCACCTCGGCCGGCGCGAAGAGCACCGTCGCCGACCCCTCGACGACTGCCACCACCAGCAGCATCCCGAAGTTCAGGAACCCGGTCGCCAGCCCGAGCACCACGCAGGTCAGCGCCACCATCCGGACCAGGTCGCAGCCGAGCATCAGCCGGCGGCGGTCAAACCGGTCGGCCACCAGCCCGGCGGGCAGGCCCAGCAGCCACTGCGGGACGGACCGGGCGGTGGCCAGCGAGCCTGCCAACACCGGCGACCCGGTCAGCGACAGCACCAGCAGCGGGTAGGCGACGTAGGACATCCGGCTGCCGAGCACCGAGGCCAGCTGGCTCACCCAGAGCAGCTGGAAGTCCCGGTTGCGGCCGAGCGGCACGGGCGGCCGGCCGGAGGCCGGCACCGGCTCCGCGGCCAGCGCGGTGCCGGGCGACAGCAGCTCCGGCGGCCCCGGAGCGGCGTCCTCCGAGTGCTCGGCCGGCCGGCTCACCGGGGCGCCCGGCTGGCGGCGCCGAGCCGGCTCCCGATCACCCGCGCCACCTCGTCCAGCTGCGGACGCTCCATCACCGACAGGTGGTTGCCCTCGACCTCGAGCAGCTCCAGGTCGGCGACGTAGTCCCTCCATACCTCGAACCACGGCCACTGCCAGTTCCCGTCCACCGCCTTGAGCACGGTGACCGGCGCGCCGACCGGCTGCGGCCGGTAGTTGCGCTTGGCCAGCCGGAAGAACTGGTTGCGGCGCAGCAGCGCCTCGAGCGACCGCTTGCCCAGGCCGATCTGCTCCGGCCGCAGGTCGAGCTGGCGCAGGTGCCCGGACAGCCGGTCGCCGGCCAGCTCCGTCCACTCCTCCTCCGCGATGCCGGTCGAGAGCGCGAGCAGCTCGTCCAGCAGCCGGTCGACCTGGTCGCGCGTCCGGGTCTCCGGCGCCAGCACCACCGAGTCGACCAGGCAGGCCCACTCCACCTCGGCGCCGGCGGCCACCAGCTGCCTGGCCATCTCCGCCGCGACCAGGCCACCCATCGACCAGCCCAGCAGCCGGTACGGGCCGTGCGGCTGGTCGGCCCGGACCAGCCGGACGTACGCCGCCGCGATGGCCGCGATCTTGTCCTCGCCGGGCACGTCGAGCAGCCGGTCGTCGAAGGCGATGCCGACCAGCCGGAGGTCCGGCTGCAGCATCCTGGCCAGCTCGTAGTAGCCGGTGATGCTGCCGGTGCCCTCGTGCACGCAGTACAGCGTCCGTTCGGCCGGCCCCTCGTTCAGCGCCACCAGTCCCGACCGGTCGTGCGCGCCGGCCGGCTCGCCGCCGGACAGGTGCTCGGCCAGGCCGGCCACCGTCGGCAGCGCGAAGATCGAGCGCAGCGACAGCCCGCGATGCCCCTGCGCGCGGAGCCGGGCCACCACGTGCGCGGCCAGCAGCGAGTGGCCGCCGAGGTCGAAGAAGTTGTCGAAGACGCCGATCGGTTCGACGCCCAGCACCGAGGTCCAGACGCCGGCGATGAGCTCTTCCAGCGGGTTGCGCGGCCCGACCAGCTCGCCGCCCGCCGGCCGGTTCGCGTCCGGCTCGGGCAACCGGGCCCGATCGATCTTTCCGTTCGGGGTCAACGGGAACTCGGTCAGGGTGACGAAGGCGGCCGGGATCAGGTAGTCCGGCAGCACCTCCGCCAGCGAGGACCGCAGCTGCCCGGTGGCCGGCGGCTCGCCGTCGACGACCAGGTAGCCGACCAGCCGCTGGTCGCCGGCCTCGCCGGCCCGCGCCAGCACCACCGCGTCGCGCACCCCCGGCAGCCGCACCAGCTGGGCCCGGATCTCCTCGGGCTCGACGCGGAAGCCGCGGACCTTGACCTGGTGGTCGGAGCGGCCGCGGAACTCCAGCGTGCCGTCGGCCGACCACCGGCAGACGTCGCCGGTGCGGTAGAGCCGCGATCCGCCGGTGCCGTCGAAGGGATCCGGCACGAACCGCTCGGCGGTCGCCCCCGGCCGCCCCCAGTAGCCGCGCGCCAGGGCCGGGCCGCCGAGATACAGCTCGCCGTAGACGCCGACCGGGCACGGGGTGCGGCCCGCGTCCAGCACGTACGCCACGGTGCCGGCCACCGGGCGGCCGACCTGGTAGGCCCAGGGCGCCGCTGCCGCGGGTGCCACCTCGGCCCGGGTCGCGGTCAGCGTCGTCTCGGTCGGGCCGAACTGGTTGACCAGCCGGCCGGCCAGCCAGCCGCAGCCGGCCAGCCGCTCGGCGTGCAGCCGCTCGCCGGAGCACAGCACGAGCCGCAGGCCGGCCAGCCGGGCGGCGTCGACCGGCTCGGCGGCCAGCTCATAGAGCATGCTGGGCACCGTGCTGAGCAGCACCGTCGCCTGCCGCTCGGCCAGCAGGGCCAGCACCGCGGCCGGCTCCCGGGCGGTGTCCGGGCCGGCCACCACCAGCCGGGCACCGCTGCCGAGCGCGCCGAAGATCTCGCGCACCGAGGCGTCGAAGGTCAGCCCGGCCAGCGCCACTGCGGTGTCGCCCGGCCCGAGGCCGTAGTCCGCGATCACCTGCCGGACCCGCAGCCGGCTGCCGCCGTGCGTGCTCATGACGCCCTTCGGCACGCCGGTCGACCCGGACGTGTGCACCACGTAGGCCAGGCCGGTCGGGTGCACCGGCACGTCCGGGTTCGACACCGGCCCGGTCGCCAGGTCGAGCTCGGCGAGGTCCAGCACGGTGATCCCGGCGTCGGCGGGCAGCGCCGAACGGTAGGCCCGCTCGGTGAGGACCAGCCGGGTGCCGGCCAGCAGCTGCCCGGTGCGGGCGACCGGCTGGGCCGGGTCGAGGGGCAGGTAGCCGCAGCCGGTCTTGAGGATCGCCAGCACGCCGAGCACGCCCGCCACCGAGCGGGGCAGGCAGAGCCCGATCAACGGGTCCGCGCCGAGGGTCCGGGCGCCTCGCTCGATCAGCCGGTGGGCGAGCCGGTTGGCCCGCTCGTCGAGCTGCCGGTAGGTCAGCTCGGCACCGTCCTCGGCGACCAGCGCCACCGCGTCCGGCCTCAGCTCGGCCTGCGCCTCGACCAGCCGGTGCAGGCCGGCCGGCTCGTCCACCGGCGCCGGCGCGGCCCGGCCGGCGGCCAGCAGCTGCGGCAGCTCGGCGTCGGTCAGCAGCGGCAGCTCGGACAGCGGCGACCGCGGGTTGGCGACCACGCCCGCCAGCAGGCGGCAGAGGTGGCCGGCCAGCCGCCGGATCCGGTCGTCGTCGAAGAGCGCCGTGCTGTAGCGGATCGAGCCGTGCAGCCCGCCCTCGGCCTCGGCGAAGGCCATCGTCAGGTCGTACTTGGCCTGGCCGCTGGTCAGCGCATGGTCCTCGACCACCAGCTCGGGCAGCTGCCAGGTCGCGGCCGGCGCGTTGTTCACCGAGAGCAGCACCGAGAACAGCGGGGTGCGCGACAGGTCGCGGTCGGGCCGGAGCTCCTCGACCAGCCGCTCGAAGGGAACGTCCTGGTTCTCATACCCGCTGAGCGTCACCTCGCGGACCCGGTTCAGCAACTCGGCGAACGACGGGTTGCCCGACAGGTCGGTCCGCAGCACCAGGGTGTTGACGAAGAAGCCGATCAGCTCCTCCGTCTCGGCCCGGCCACGGTTGGCGATCGGGGTGCCGACCACCACGTCCTGCTGGCCGGAGTACCGGCTGAGCAGGGTCTGCACGGCCGCCGCCATCAGCATGAACATGGTGACCCGCTGCCGGCGGGACAGCGCGCGCAGGCCGGCCGCGGTCTCGGCCGGCACCACGAAGTCGACCGTGCCGCCCTCGACGCCGCGGATCTCGGCCCGGGGCCGGTCGGTGGGCAGGTCCAGCGCCGGGACGTCGGCGAGCTGCCGGCGCCAGTAGTCGAGCTCGGCCGGCAGCAGGTGCTCGGTCAGCCAGCCCCGCTGCCAGGCGGCGTAGTCGGCGTACTGCAGGTCCATGGGCGGCAGCTCCGGGCGCTCGCCGCGCAGCGCGGCCCGGTAGCCGGTGCCGAGGTCGCGCACCAGGAGCTGGGCCGACCAGGCGTCGATCACGATGTGATGCGCGGCGAGGACGAACACGTGGTCGTCCGCGCCCAGCCGCACCAGGGTCGCCCGCCAGAGCGGGCCCGTGGCCAGGTCGAAGGGGCGCCGGGCCAGCTCGGCCAGCAGGGCCGGCCCCGAGCCGTCCGAGCCGTCCAGCACCGGCAACTCCACCGGCGACGCGTCCTCGATCAGCTGGGTCACCAGCTCACCGTCGGAGACGAAGGTCGTCCGCAGCACCTCGTGCCGGGCAACGGTGGCCGCCAGCGCCTGCCGCAGCGCGGCGACGTCCACCGGGCCGCGCAGCCGCCAGGCCATCGGCACCAGGTATTCCACGCTGTCCGGATCGAGCTGGTCGACGAACCACAACCGCTGCTGCCCGAACGAGGTGACCAGCGGACGGCTCCGGTCGGCCGGCGGAATCGGCTGGTGCCGTTCGCCCGTGGTGCGACCGCTCAGCCAGGCGGCCAGCCCGGCGACGGTCGGCTCGGCGAACAGCACCCGCAGCGGCACCGGACCGCGTCGCAGCCCGGCCAGCCGGGACACCACCTGGGTAGCCAGCAGCGAGTGGCCGCCCAGGTCGAAGAAGCTGTCGGTCACGCCGACCTCGTCCAGGCCGAGCACGTCGCACCAGATGCCGGCGACGAGCTCCTCCAGCTCCGAACGGGGCGCCACCTTGCCGCCGGCCAGGTCCGGCCGGGCCGAGTCCGGCGCCGGCAGCGCCGCGCGGTCCACCTTGCCGTTGCCGGACAGCGGCAGCGCGGCCAGCACGACGAAGGTCGCCGGCACCATGTACTCCGGCAGCGCCGCGAGCAGCCAGGCCCGCAGCTCGGCCGGTGCCGGTGCCTCGCCGGTCGCCACCACGTACCCGACCAGCCGGCGGTCGCCCGGCACGTCCTCCCGGGCGGTGGCCACGGCCTCGGCGATGCCCGGCATGGCCAGCAGCCGGGCCTCGATCTCGCCCAGCTCGATCCGGTAGCCGCGGATCTTCACCTGGTGGTCGATCCGGCCGAGGAAGTCCAGGTTGCCGTCCGGCCGGAACCGGGCCAGGTCACCGGTGCGGTACATCCGCTCGCCCGCCACCCCGAAACCGGGCGCGCTGCCGGCGAACGGGTCCGGCACGAACTTCTCGGCCGTGATGCCGGGCCGCTTCAGGTAGCCGCGGGCGACACCGTCGCCGGCGATGTAGAGCTCGCCGATCACCCCCGGCGGCACCGGGTTGGCCTGGTCGTCCAGCACGTACATCCGGATGTTGGCGATCGGCCGGCCGATCGACACCGGCGTGGTCGGGTCGAACTCGTCGTCGGCGACGTAGGTCGAGCAGCCGACCACCGTCTCGGTCGGGCCGTACTCGTTGATCAGCCGGGCCTGCGGGGCGATCTGCTGCCAGGCGGCCAGCGTCTCCGGCCGCACCTCGTCGGCGCCGATCACGTACGTCCGCACCGAGTCCACCTGCTCGCCGGCCAGCGAGTGCCGCAGCACGTCCAGGTGGCCGGGGGTGATCTTGAGCAGGCTGAAGTCGCCGGGCCGCAGCAGCCGTTCGCGCAGCGCGTCCAGGCTGCGGTCGGTCTCCAGGATGGTCACGTCCTTGCCGCCGATCAGCGGCAGGAAGAAGTTCGGCATCGAGAGGTCGACCGCGATCGAGCCGAGCATCGGGGCGCCGGACTCGCCACCCAGGCCGTAGCCCTCGATGGCCCACCAGAGGTAGTTGACCAGGCCCCGGTGCGGCACCAGCACGCCCTTGGGCCGCCCGGTCGAGCCGGAGGTGAACATGACGTAGGCGAGGCTGTTCGGGCCGGCCCACGGCTCCGGATCGGTCACCGGCATCGCCGCCAGCGCCGGGTCGGGGGTGCCCACCAGGACCAGCCGGTGGTCGCGGTGGGACTCCGGCACCGCCGCCCTGGTCTCGGGGTCGGCCACCACCAGGCAGGCGTCGGTGTCGGCCAGCAGGAACTCCAGCCGCTGCGTGGGATGGCCGGGGTCGAGCGGCACGTAGCCGGCGCCGGACTTGAGGATGCCGAGCAGGCCGACGAGGGCGTTCGACGACGGCGTCGCGCAGATGGCGACGGTGCGTTCCGGCCCGGCGCCGAGCTGGCGCAGCCGGTGCGCCAGCCGGTTCGCCCGCTCGTTGAGCTGGCGGTAGCTGAGCACGGTGCCGTCCAGGTCGGTCACCGCCGGCGCGTCCGGCTGCCGGGCCACCTGGTCCTCGAACAGCTCGTGGACGCAACGGTCCTGGGGGTAGTCGGCGGCCGTCCGGTTCCAGCCGACGACGACCTGCTCGCGCTCGGCCGCGGTGACCATGGCGATCTCGCCGAGCAGCCGGGCCGGGTCGGCGGCCAGTTCCACCAGCAGGGTGCGCAGGTGGCCGGCCAGCCGCTGCGCCCAGCTCTCCTCCACCAGCGACCGGTCGTAGGTGATCTCGAGCAGGAGCTGCTCGCGGATCACCGCCACCACGCTGAGCGGGTAGCCGTTGCGCTCGACCGACCCCACCGGGGCCAGCCGGAGGTCTACCGGCGAACTGGTTTCGGCCGCGTTGCGCGGGTAGTTCTCGAACACCAGGATGGTGTTGAACAGCGGCGTGCCGTTCGGCACCCCGCTGGCGCCCTGGGCCAGCACCAGCGGGCTGTAGTCGTACTGGCGCATCGCCAGCTGGGACTGCTGCACCCCGCGCAGCCAGTCACCGGCGCGCGCGCCACGGTCGGCCCGGAGCCGCACCGGCAGCGTGTTGATCATCAGGCCGACCATCGACTCGACCCGGTCCAGTTCCGCCGGCCGGGTGCTCATCGTCGCGCCGAAGACCACGTCCGGGTTGCCGCCGTAGCGGGCCAGCAGCAGCCCGAAGGCCCCCTGGACCAGGGTGTTGACGGTCACCCGCTGCTCCCGGGCGTACCGGGCCAGCCACTCGGTGTCGGCCTCGTCGAAGACGATCTGCACGGCACCGTAACCCGATTCGCCGGTGCGCCGCTCCGGCAACAGCTGGGTCGGCGTGCTGAAATCGGCGAGCTGGTCACGCCAGTACCGCGCCGCCTCGTCCTGGTCCCGGGCCTGGAGCCAGCGCAGGTACGCGCTGTACTTCGGGGCCG
Source organism: Jatrophihabitans sp. (assembly GCA_035507775.1). Taxonomy (GTDB): domain Bacteria; phylum Actinomycetota; class Actinomycetes; order Mycobacteriales; family Jatrophihabitantaceae; genus Jatrophihabitans_A. Next base: position 11,139 of record DATJNU010000029.1, on the reverse strand, counting down.
GATCGAGTTCGGCCGGCACTCCGGTCAGCTGCTCGCGATAGCAGGCCACCAGATCGCGCAGCACCAGCCGCAGGCTCCAGCCGTCCAGCAGCAGGTGGTGGAAGCTCAGCGCCATCAGGTGCTGGTCGGCCGCCAGCCGCATCACGGCGACCCGCAGCAGCGGTGCCCGGGTCAGTTCGAAGCCGAGCTTGCGGTCATCCGCCAGCCATGCCTCGAGCTCGCCCTCGTAGCCGTCGGGCCCGGTCCAGTCCAACTCGGTGATCGGCACCGGCACCGAACGCTCGATCAGCTGCAGCGGCCGGTCGACGCCCTGGCTCACGAAGCGCGCACGCAGCGCGCTGTGCCGGCCCACCACCGCGGACCAGGCCGCGGACAGCGCGGCGGCGTCGAGCGGGCCGTCGATCCGGTACAGCAACTGCTCGAAGTCCACCCCGCTGCCGGGATCCAGCAGGGAGTGAAAGAGCATTCCCTCTTGCATCGGGGACAGCGGCAGGATGTCCTCCAGCTGATTCTGCACCATCAGGAATTCCTTCCGTATTCACCGAGAAGCGCGTCCAGAGCCTCTTGATCCAGGCCGACCAGCGGGAAGTCGGCCGGCACCGCGGCGACCACCTGGTCACCGCTGCCACCGGCCCGCACGATCGCCTCGAGCTGACCGATGAACTCGTCGGCGATCCGCTGCACAGTGTCCGGGCGATGCACGTTGCGGGAGTAGGAGAACCGGGCGGCGAACCGGCCGTCCGAGATCTCGCAGTTGATCTCCAGCAGGTGGGACCGCAGCCCGACCGCCGCCTGGTTGCTGCCCCGGCTTCCCGCCGCGCCGGCGAAGGGCCGGTCCCCGGCGAGGACGTTGTCGAACTGGCCGAGGTAGTTGAACAGCACCTCGCCACCGGGCAGCGTGGCGGCCACCTCGGGCGGCCCCAGCTGGCGCAGCACGCCGTAGCCGATCCCGCCGTCGGGCACCTCGCGCAACCGCTGCTTGGTGTCCTTCAGCAGTTCCGGCAGGCTCCAGCCCGCGCCGGCCTGCAGCCGCACCGGGTAGACAGTGGTGAACCAGCCGACGGTGCGGGACAGGTCCACCCCCTCGAAGAGGTCCTCCCGGCCGTGCCCCTCCACGTCGACCACCACGGCGTCGCCGGTGACCACCGGCCGCAGCGCCCCGGCCAGCGCGGTGAGCAGCACGTCGTTGATCCGGGTCCGGAAGGTCGCGGCCACGTCCTGCAGCAGCGCCCGGGTCCCCTCGGCCGAGAACCGCACCTGGATCTCGGCGGCCGAGTCCAGGGTGTTCCGGTCGGCCGCGGCGGGCAGGTCGCGGCGCAGCCCGGCACCGGCCCGGCCCACCCGCTGCCAGTACGGGAGTTCGGCGGCGGCCGCGGGACTGCCGGCGTGCTCGGCCAGCAGGCGCGCCCACCGCAGGTAGGAGGTGCTCGCCGGCGGGACCGGCTGGCCGCGGTAGCCGGCCTGCAGGTCGTCGAGCAGGATCCGCCAGGACACCCCGTCCATCACCAGGTGGTGGGCGACCAGCAGCAGTTGCCGGCCCGCGGCGCCGAGCTCGGCGAGCAGCCCGGCGAAGACCCGGCCGGAGCCGATGTCCAGGCCGGCCTGCAGCTCCTCGGCCGCCTCGGCGAGCAGCTCCGCCCGGCGGTCGCCGGCCGCGGACAGGTCCAGCACCCGCACCGGCACCGGCACCGGCACCGGCTCGGCCAGCTCCTGCCGCCAGCCGGCCGGACCGGCGCGGAAGCGGAGCCGCAACGCGTCGTGCCGGGCCGCCAGCTCGGTCAGCAGCCGGGTCACCCCGGCACCGTCGAGATCGGCCGGCGCGGTCAGCAGCATCGACTGGTTGTAGTGGTCGCGGCGGGGCAGCGTCCGGCCGAAGAACCACTGCTGGATCGGCGTGAGCGGCGCCTCGGTCGGTTCGGCCACCGGCCCGGCCGGCACCGCGGCCCGCCGCTCGGCGTTGGCCGCCATCTCGGCGACGGTCTGGTGCTCGAAGACCATCCGCGGTGTCAGCACGAGGCCGGCGGCCACCGCCCGCGCCACGATCTGGATGCTGAGGATCGAGTCGCCGCCCAGGTCGAAGAAGTTGTCGTGGATCCCGACCCGATCCAGCCCGAGCACCTGGGCCCAGATGCCGACCAGCACCGATTCGGCCGCCGAACGCGGCGCGGCGAACCGGGCGCCCAGCTCGGGACGGGCGGTGCCGGGGGCCGGCAGCACGGCGCGATCCAGCTTGCCGCTCGCGGTCAGCGGCAGGCTCGGCAGCTGCACCCAGGCGGACGGGACCATATAGCCGGGCAGGGTGCGTTCGAGCCACGACCGCAGCCCCGACACCGACGGCTGGCTGCCGGCCGCGGGCACCCAGTACCCGACCAGCCGGCGCTCGCCGGGCTCGTCCTCGCGAGCGAGCACCACCGCCTCGGTCACCTCGGGGTGCTCGTTCAGGCGTGCCTCGATCTCGCCCAGCTCGATCCGGAAGCCGCGGATCTTCACCTGGTGGTCGCTGCGCCCCAGGTACTGCAGCTCGCCGCCGGCCGTCCACTGGGCCAGGTCACCGGTCCGGTAGAGCCGGCCACCCGGCGAGCCGCCGAACGGGTCGGGCAGGAACCGGTCGGCGGTCAGGCCCGGCCGGCCGAGGTAGCCGCGGCTCAGCCCGGCGCCGCCGACGTACACCTCGCCCGGGACGCCGAGCGGAACCGGCGCCAGCTGCCGGTCCAGCACGTAGGCCCGCAGGTCGGCGAGCGGCCGGCCGATCGGGCTCACCGCGGCGTCGCCGGCGGTGCCGGCCCCGATCACCTTCCAGGTCACGTGCACCGTGGTCTCGGTGATCCCGTACATGTTGACGAGCGTCCCGGCCACCCCGGGCTCGGCGAACCACGGCCGCACCGCGGTCACGTCCAGCGCCTCGCCGCCGAACACCACGTAGCGCAGGCCGGCCGGCTTCACCCGCAGCAGCTCGGGCAGCAGGGCGCGGAAGGCGGTCGGGGTCTGGCTGAGCATGCTCACCCGCTCGGCCCGCATCACCTCGGCCAGCCGGCGCGGGTCGCGGGCCACCTGGTGCGAGGCGACGACCACCCGGGCGCCGGTGGTCAGCGCGCCCCAGATCTCCCACACGGAGAAGTCGAAGGCGTAGCTGTGGGTGCAGAGCCACACCTGATCGGGGTCGAAGCCGTAGGTCGCGGCGGTCACCTCGAACAGCCGGCAGGCGTTGGCGTGGGTGACCTGGACGCCCTTCGGCCGCCCGGTCGAGCCGGAGGTGTAGATGACGTAGGCGGTGTTGTCGTCCCGCAGCCCGACGGCGGGATCGGTGGCCGGCTCGGCGGCCAGCCGGTCCAGGGTCGCCGGGTCGGCGAGATCCACCACCAGGCCGGTGAGCTCGGCCGCCACGCCCAGGTCGGTGAGCACGATGCCGGCTGCCGCGTCGGCGAGGATGAACGCCTGCCGGTCGGCCGGGTAGTCCGGATCCAGCGGCAGGTAGGCGGCGCCGGCCTTGAGCACGGCCAGCAGGCTCACCACGGTGTTCACCGAGCGGTGCATGCAGACGCCGACCAGCCGCTCCGGCCCGGCGCCGTGCCGGATCAGGTGATGCGCCAGCCGGTTCGCCCGGGCGTTCAGCTCGGCGTAGCTGACCGTGCGGCCGTCGGTGTCGGTGACGGCGGCGCGGTCCGGGGTGGTGCGCGCCCACCGCTCGACCAGCAGGTGCAGGAGCCGGCCACCGGGCGGCGCCGGCTGCCGCGGCCCGGCCGGCAGCACCAGCTGCCGTTCCCGCTCGGTCAGCAGCGGCAGCTCCGAGAGCCGGGTGTGCGGCGCCGCCCCGGCCGCGGTGAGCAGCCGGCACAGGTGCGCCGCCATCCGTTCCACCCGGTCGGCGTCGAAGAGCGCGGTGCTGTAGCGGATGGCGCCGGTGAGCCGGTCGCCGTCCACGCCGACCGCCACGGTGAGGTCGAACTTGGCCTGCTGGCTGTCCAGCGGGACCTGCTCCGACGCCAGCCCGGGCAGCTCCCACCGGGCGGGCGCGGTGTTGTCCACCGAGAGCATGGTGGTGAACAACGGGGTGCTGGACAGGTCACGGTGCAGGCCGAGCTCGTCGACCAGCCGCTCGAACGGCAGGTCCTGGTGCTCGTAGGCCGCGAGGGTCACCCTGCGCGCCCGCTGCAGCAGCTCGGTGAAGGTGGGGTCTCCGGACAGGTCGCCCCGCAGCACCAGGGTGTTGACGAAGAAGCCGATCAGCGGCTCGATCTCGGCCCGGTTCCGGTTGGCGATCGGGGTGCCGATCGCGATGTCCTGCTGCCCGGAGTACCGCGCCAGCAGGGTCTGCAGGGCAGCCAGCACCACCATGAAGAGCGTGCAGGCCTCGGCACCGGCCAGCGCCCGCAGCCGCGCGGTCGCCTCGGCGGGCAGCTCGAAGGTCACCGTCGCCCCCGCCGTCGAGCGCACGCTCGGCCGGGGCCGGTCGGTGGGCAGCACCAGCGGCTCGGCGCCGGCGAGGGCGGCGCGCCAGTAGTCGAGTTCGGCCGCCAGCACCGGCCCGGCCATCCGGTCGCGCTGCCAGCTGGCGTAATCGGCGTACTGCACCGCGAGCTCCGGCAGGCGGCTGGGGACGCCGGTGAGGGCCGCCCGGTAGTGCTCGCTGAGCTCGGCCAGCAGCACCCCGGCCGACCAGGCGTCGGCCACGATGTGGTGCATCGCGAAGGTGAGCACGTGCTCCGCGGGGCCGGTCCGCAGCAGCAGCACCCGCCACAGCGGGCCGGCGTCGAGCTGGAACGGCCGCCGGATGAAGTCCGCCACCAGGCCGGCAACGTCGGCCGGCCCGACCTCGCGCACGGTGAACTCGACCGGTCCGTCGGCGGTGATCTGCTGGAACGCCTTGCCGTCCGCCGCCCGGATCGTGGTGCGGAGCACCTCGTGCCTGGCCACCACCCGGTCGAGCGCGGTGCGCAGCGCCGGCACGTCCAGCAGCCCGGTGAACCGCCAGGCCAGCGGGACGGCGTATTCGGCGCTGCCGGGGTCGAGCTGGTCCAGGAACCAGAGCCGCTGCTGGGCGAACGACAGCGGCATCGCGCCGGTCCGGGGCACCGGGACGATCGGCGCCGCCGGGGCACCGCGCTCGGCCGGCGCGCCGTCGAGCACGGTCGCCAGGCCGGCCACCGTGGGGTTCTCGAAGAGCAGCCGCAGCAGGACCGGCCGCTCCAGCCGGGCCGCGAGCCTGGAGACCACCCGGGTGGCGAGCAGCGAGTGGCCGCCGAGGGCGAAGAAGTCGTCGAGCACGCCGACCTCGGCCAGGCCCAGCACGTCCTGCCAGACCCCCGCGATCAGCGCCTCGGCGTCGGTGCGCGGCCGGACCGGCTCGGCCGCCAGCTGGCGCTGGCTGCCGTCCGGTTCGGGCAGCGCCGCCGCGTCCAGCTTCCCGCTGCCCGACAGCGGCAGTGCGGCCAGCGTCAGGAATGCCGAGGGCACCAGGTAGGACGGCAGCTCCCGGGCGAGCGCGGCCCGGACCCCGGTGACCGAGAGCCCGGCGCCGGCCGGCACGAGGTAGGCCACCAGCCGCCGGTCGCCGGCCGCGTCCGGCCGCGCCAGCACCGCCGCCTGGGCCACCCCGGGCAGCGCGCGCAACCGTTCCTCGATCTCGCCGAGCTCGATGCGGTAGCCACGTACCTTGACCTGCGAATCGGCCCGCCCCAGGTAGTGCAGCTGGCCGTCGGCGGACCAGCTCACCACGTCTCCGGTGCGGTAGAGCCGGCCCGGTCCGAACGGGTTCGGGACGAACCGCTCGGCGGTCAGGGCCGGCCGCCCGGCATAGCCCCGGGCGAGGCCGGCGCCGCCGATGAACAGCTGCCCGGGCACCCCGATCGGGCACGGTTCCAGGCCGGAATCCAGCACGTAGAGCTGGGTGTTCGCAATCGGACGGCCGATCGGCACGCTCCCGTCGGCGGCGCTCGCCGGTTCCTGCTCGGCGGTCCGGACGTAGACGCTGCAGCCGACCACCGTCTCGGTCGGGCCGTACTCGTTGACCAGCATCCCGTCGGCGGGCAGCTGCGCCAGCACCGCCCGCGCGACCGGGACCGACAGCGACTCGCCGCCGACGACCACCATGGGCGGAAACGGCCGGTCGCCGGCGGCCGCCTCGGCCAGCATCCGCAGGTGGGTGGGCGTCAGCTTCAGCAGGCTGGCGGCGCCGTGCTCGGCGGTGGCCAGGATCGCCGCCGGATCGGTGCCGTCCCGCAGCAGGGTGACGGTGCTGCCGGCCAGCAGCGGCAGGAACAGGCTGGTCACGGTCATGTCGAAGGCCAGCGACGAGTGCAGCAGCGCGCCGCCGGAACGCCGGAGCGGGTAGTGCTCGCGGGCCCAGGCCAGGTAGTTGGCCAGGCCGCGGTGGGTGACCTGCACGCCCTTGGGCCGGCCGGTGGAGCCGGAGGTGTGCATGACGTAGGCCAGCGAGTCGGGATGGGTGGTGAGCCGCGGCGCGGCAGCGGCACCGCCGGCCACCGCCCGCTCGGTGGCCGGGTCGGCCAGGTCGACCAGCTGCCCGTCGAAGCGCAGCCCGGCCGGCACGCCGCCCGCGACGATCAGCAGCCGGCTGGCCGCGTCGGCCAGCTGGAAGCCGATCCGCTCGGCCGGGTGGCCCGGTTCCAGCGGCAGGTACGCCGCGCCCGCCTTCCAGACGGCCAGCGCCGCCACCACCACGTCCGGCCGCCGGTCCAGGCACAGGCCGACCACCTGCTCCGGCCCGACGCCCAGCGCCCGCAGGTGGTTGGCCAACCGGTTCGCCCTGCGGTCCAGCTCGGCATAGCTCAGCTCGGCATTGCTCGGCTCGGTCTCCGGGCCGCCCACCGCGCGCACGGCCAGGGCGTCCGGCTGCCGGGCCGCCACCCGCTCGATCAGCCGGAGCACCTCGGGCCGGCCGGGGCCGGTCTCCGGCTGCCCCACCGGGCCGGTCTCGAAGTCGCGGAGCTGCTGCCGCTCCGGCCCGGTCAGCAGCGGCAGCTCGGACAGCCGGCACTCGGGGTCGGCCACCATGCCGGCCAGCAGCCGGGTCAGGTGCCCGGTCAGCCGGTGCATCCGGTCGGCGTCGAAGAGGGCGGTGCTGAAGCGCACCGAGGCGTGCAGCCGATCCGGGCGCTCGAAGAAGGCCAGCGTCAGGTCGAACCGCGCCCGGTCGGCGGCCAGCGGGTAGTCGTCCAGACCGACCCCGGGCAGCGACAGCTCGGCCGTCGCGGTGTTGTCGACCGAGAGCAGGGTCTCAAAGAGCGGGGTGCGGCTGAGGTCCCGGTCCGGCTGCAGCTCCTCGACCAGCCGTTCGAACGGCAGGTCCTGGTGCTCGTAGGCGCCCAGCGTGGTCTCCCTGGCCCGCGCGAGCAGTTGGCTCACCGTCGGGTTGCCGGACAGGTCGCCGCGCAGCACCAGGGTGTTGACGAAGAAGCCGATCAGCGGCTCGACCTCGGGCCGGTTCCGGTTGGCGATCGGGGTGCCGACCACGATGTCCTGCTGGCCCGAGTACCGGCCGAGCAGCACCTGCACCGCCGCCAGCAGCACGGTGAACAGGGTGACCTGCCGCTGCCGGGCGAGTTCGCGGATCGCCTCGGTCAGCTCCGGGCCGATCTCGAAGTCCACGTGCCCGCCCGCCGGGTCGCGAACGGCGCCGCGCGGGCGGTCGGTGGGCAGCTCGGCGGGCACCGCCCCGGCCAGGATCCGCCGCCAGTAGTCGAGCTGCCGCTGGAGCACCTCGCCGGTCAGCCAGCGCTGCTGCCAGGCGGCGAAGTCGGCGTACTGCACCCCGAGCTCGGCCAGTTCCGCGGGCTGCCCGGCCAGGGCCGCGCGGTAACCGGCGCCCAGCTCGCGCAGCAGCACCCCGGCCGACCAGGCGTCGGCCACGATGTGGTGCAGCACCAGCGCGAAGACGTGCTCGGCGGGTCCCAGCCGTACCAGCACCGCCCGCCAGAGCGGGCCGCGAGCCAGGTCGAACGGCTCGCCGACCACCTGCCGCAGCAGCGGCCCGAGCCCGGCCTCGGTGCTCTCACGCAGCGGCAACGAGGCCGGTGCCGGGTCGGCTATCAGCTGCCGCGGCTCGCCGTCGACCGCGGCGAAGGTGGTCCGCAGCACCTCGTGCCGCTCGACCACCAGGGTCAGCGCCTGGCGCAGTGCGGCCACGTCGAGCTCGCCGGTCAGCCGCCAGCCGATCGGGATCACGTAGTCGTTGGTGCCGGGGTTGAGCTGCTCCAGGAACCAGAGCCGCTGCTGGGCGAACGACGGCAGCAGCGGCTGCTGGCGGTCGGCCCGCGGGATGGCGGTGTGCTCGCCGGTGGTCCGCGGCTCGACCAGCCGGCCGCTCAGCCCCGCCACGGTCGGTGCCTCGAACAGCAGCCGCAGCGGGATCTGCGCTCCCGTCACCTGGCCGATCCGCGAGACCACCTGGGTTGCCAGCAGCGAATGCCCGCCCAGGTCGAAGAAGTTGTCGTGCACGCCGATCCGCTGCCTGCCGAGCACGTCCTGCCAGGCGGCGGCGACCGTCCGCTCCAGCTCGGTGCGCGGTGCGACGTACCGCTCGGCCAGGCCCGGCTCGTCCGGGTCCGGGCTCGGCAGCGCGGCGCGATCGACCTTTCCGTTCGGTGTCAACGGAAGCCGCGGCAGCACCACCCACGTCGAGGGCACCAGGTAGGGCGGCAGCGTCCCTTCCAGCCCGGCCCGCAGCGCACCGGCGGTCGGCTGGCATCCGTCCTCGAACACCAGGTAACCGGTCAGCCGGACCTCGCCCGGGGCCGGCTCGGACGCGGTGACCACCGCGTCCCGGATCCCGTCGAGCCCGCGCAGCGTCGCCTCGATCTCGCCGGGCTCCACCCGGATGCCGCGGATCTTGAGCTGGTGGTCGATCCGCCCGAGGTGCTCCAGGGTGCCGTCGGCCGACCAGCGGCAGCGGTCACCGGTCCGGTAGAGCCGCCCCGTCCCGAACGGGTTCGGCACGAACCGTTCCGCGGTGAGGGCGGGCCGGCCGAGGTACCCGCGCGCCACGCCCGCGCCGCCCAGGTACAGCTCGCCGGGGACGCCGGGCGGGCAGGCGCTCAGGTCGGGGCCGAGCACGTAGCAGCTGGTGCCGGCCACCGGCGTGCCCACGTCGTACCCGCTCTCGCGGCCGACCCCGGCCGGTATCCGGCGCCGGGTCGCGGTCATGGTGGTCTCGGTCGGGCCGAACTGGTTCACCACGACGCCGTCCAGCCAGCCGCTGCCGGCCAGCCGCTCGGGGCGCAGCCGCTCGCCGCTGCACAGCACCAGGCGCACGGCGGCCAGCCCGTCCGGCGGCACCGGCCCGGCGGCCAGCGGGTAGAGCACGCTCGGCACGATGCTCGCGATCGCGGTGACCCGCTCCCGGGCCAGCAGGTCCAGCACCGCGGCCGGCTCCCGGGTGAGCGACGGCGGCGCCAGCACCAGCCGGGCACCGGCCGCCAGCGCCGTGAAGATCTCGCGCACCGAGGAGTCGAAGCCGGTCGCGGCCATCGCGACGGTCACGTCGCCCGGGCCGAACCGGTAGTCCGCCACCAGCGTCCGGATCCGCAGCGAGGCGTTGCGGTGGCTGGCCACCACCCCCTTCGGCCGGCCGGTCGAGCCGGAGGTGAAGACGACGTAGGCGGCCGCGTCCAGGGGCACCGGCAGGGCCAGGTCCGTCGCCGGCTCGGCGTCGGCGGCCCGCCGGCCCGACCGGCCGAGCACCACGCCGGCGAAACCGGCGAGCTCGTCGTCCTCGGCCAGCGCCAGCCGGACGCCGGCCTCGGCGAGCAGCATCGCCTGCCGCCGCACCGGATAGTCCGGATCGATCGGCACGTACACCGCGCCCGCCTTGAGCACCGCGAGCACCGCGACCAGCCAGTCCGGCGAGCGGGGCAGGCAGACCGCGACCGGGCACTCGACCCCGGCACCTGCCCTGACCAGCAGCCGCGCCAGCCGGTTGGCCCGGGCGTTGAGTTCGGCGTAGCCGATCGTGCCGCCGTCCGGGCCGGTGGCCGCCGGTGCGCCCGGCCGCAACCGCGCCTGCCGCTCGACCAGCTCGTGCAGCGGGCAGGGCTCGGGCGCCGGAGCGCCGAGCGCCCACTCCTCGATCAGCCGCCGGTGCTCGGCCGGAGCCAGCAGCGGCAGGGCCGACACCGGACGGTCCGGGTCGGCCGCCACCTCGGCGAGCAGCCGCACCAGCTGGTCGGCCAGCCGCTCCATCCGGTCCGCGCCGAACAGGGCCGCCTGGTAGCGCAGCTCACCGCGCAGGCCGTCCTCGTCGTCGAGGAAGGCCGCGGTGAGCTCGTACTTGGCCTGCTGCGGCGGCTCCACCGGGTAGGGCCGGATGTCGAGGCCGGGCAGCTCGAACCGGCCGAAAGCGGTGTTCATGACCATCATGACCTGGAACAGCGGCGATCCGGCCTGGTCCCGGTCCGGGCGCAGCTCCGCCACCACCCGCTCGAACGGCACGTCCCGGTAGTCGTAGCTGTCCAGCGCGGTCTCGCGGTTGCGCTCCAGCAGCTGGCGGAACGTCGGGTCGCCGGACAGGTCCGCCCGCTGCACCAGCGTGTTGACGAAGAAGCCGATCAGCAGCTCGGCCTCGGCGGCGTCCCGGTTCTCGATCGGCATGCCCAGCGCGAAGTCGGTGCGCCCGGCATGCCGGCCGAGCAGCACCTGCAGCGCGGAGAGCAGCACCAGGAACGGCGTCGAGCGGTGCTGCCTGGCCAGCGCGCGCAGCCCGGCGACGGTGTCCGGCGGGATCCGGAACTCGGCGACGCCGCCGTCCGTGGACATCCCCGCCGAGCGCGGGTGGTCGGTGGGCAGCTCCAGCGGCTCCAGGTCCGCCAGGGTGTGCCGCCAGTGCGCCAGCTGCCGGCGCACCTCGGCGTCGGAGAGGCTTTCCCGTTGCCGCCGGGCCAGTTCGGAGTACTGCACGGGCAGCTCCGGCAGGCCGGCCGGCCGGCCCTCCCGGGCGGCGCGGTAGCACTCCGAGACCTCGTCCACGAACACCTTCGCCGACCAGGCGTCCATCACGATGTGGTGGGCGGTGAAGCCCAGCAGGTGGTCCCCGGCCGCCACCCGCAGCAGGTACGCCCGCCACACCGGTCCGGCCGCCAGGTCGAACGGCCGGCCGGAGATCGCGGCCGCCGTCCGGTCGAGCTC
>DATJNU010000028.1:0-6570 GCA_035507775.1 Jatrophihabitans sp. | reverse complement strand
TCACCAGCCTGATCACGGTGAAGGACTCCAGCGGCCGGACGCGCACCCTGACCACCACCTGGACCATCTTCCCGCCGCCGACCGTGACTCTCTCGGCTGCGACCTTCTCCCTGATGCAGAACTGGACCGTCGCCTACCAGCAGGTGGGCTACAGCTGCCCGACCCAGACCTGCACGCTGGCCCTGGCCACCGGCGGGCCGGCCGGCATCGGGCTGAGCGCCACCCCGACCGGCACCCCGGCCGCCTCGATCGCGGTGACCAGCGCGACCGGCAACGTCTACCTGACCGGCACCGACACCTCCGGCGCGGGCAGTTACACCGTCAAGGTGACGCCCACCGACACCAAGTACAGCAAGACCGGTGCGGCAGCGACCGCGACCTGGACGGTGGTCACCCCCGGGGCCGGCCTGAACAACCTCACCGTCACCCGTGGCACCGCCATCCCGACGCAGACGCTGAACTGGGCGTGCGCCTCGGCCTGCACCGTCGGCTTCGCCGGCACGCTGGGCGCGGCCACCCTCTCCGGCAACTGGCTGGCGCCGGACCCGGCGCTGACCCCGGCCACCGCCACGCTGGCCGAGGTCGCCGGCAAGGGAACGTTCTACGTCCGCGGGACGCCGAGCACCGGCAACGCCGCCGGCAGCTACGCGATGCTGATCACCATCACCGACGCCAGCGGCAGCCAGCTGACCGAACCGGCCACCTGGACCGTGAAGTGAGCCGGCTGCGGCGCGCGCTGCGCGCGGAGGAGGGCACCACGCTGGCCGAGGTGATGGCGGGCATGGCGGTCATGGGCGTCTTCCTGACCATCTTCGCCGGCACGATGCTCAGCATCTACCGCACCACCTCGAAGGTGGAGGCGGTGACCATCACCTCCAGCCGGACCAACACGGCGTTCCTGCGGCTGGACAAGATCGTCCGGTACGCCTCGGCGATCAGCACACCGACCCCCTCGGCGAACTCGAACGGCAACTACTACGTCGAGGTGCAGACCGCGAACACCGGCACGACGGTCTGCACCCAGCTGCAGCTCAGCACCGGCACCGGCCTGCTGCGCGCGCGGACCTGGACGGTGCCGGGTCCGGGGACCTACAGCGGGCTGTCCGGGTTCGCCGTGCTGGCCACCGGGCTCGGCGCGAGCGGCACGCCGTTCACGCTCGCGCCCACCGGCGCCGTCGCCTTCGAGCAGCTGACGGTGACCCTGGCCGCCACCTCCGGCACCTCGGCGAGCGCGACCTCCACCATCGCCAACACCTTCACCGCGCTCAACAGCAGTGCCTCGTCGAAGGCGGCGGCCACCGACCCGACCTCGCCCAACTCCGTCTGCCAGGAGGTCGGCCGGCCATGAGACCACACGAACCGCTCGCGCACTGGCTGCGGCGACGCTGGGCGCGGCTGCACGACGACCGCGGCTCGCTGCCGCTGGCCATGCTGGTGATGCTGGTCGGGCTCGGGCTGACCGCCGCGCTGGCGCCGACGGCCATCGTGCAGCGGCGCGCCACCACCTTCGACGCGACCCGGATCCACGCGCTGGATGCCGCCCAGTCCGGGGTGGACGTGATGATCGGCATGATCCGCAACGCGACCGGCAGCAACGGCGGCGATCCGACCCAGCTGCCCTGCACCCTCGACACCCACACCGGCGTCACCACGCCGGTGACCGGGCCGGTCGACAACGGGAGTTCCAGCTACTCGGTGACCGTGCAGTACTACGTCAGCGACCCGGTCGCGCACCCAGGAGCCGTCCCGATGCTCTGCGTAGCGGGTTCCGGCACCTTCGACCAGGCGTCGGGCTCGATCGTGCCGAGCTACGCCAAGATCACCTCGGCCGGCACCGACAACGCGATCACGCCGGACGGCGGCACCGCAGGCCGCACCATCACCTCGATCTACGCGTTCAACGTGGACAACACCAACATCAGCGGCGGCATCGTCCGCATCTACCCGGCGTCCTCGGACGGCGCCACCCAGTGGTGCCTGGACGTGGGCAGCGGCACCCCGACCGACGGCGTCACCCAGGTGAGCCTGCAGCAGTGCAGCACCAGCTTCCCGCCGGCACCGCAGCAGGTGTTCGCCTACCGCACCGACCTGACCCTGCAGCTGGTGAACTCCATCGGCACCGTGGTCAACGGCGTCACCTACCGCAACGGGCTGTGCATCGACGACACGTCGTTCGGCTCGGGATCGCCCGCCAACGGCACCACCCTGGTGCTCAGGCAGTGCGGCGCGCTCGGCAGCCCGGTCTGGTCGCAGCAGTGGAGCTTCGACAGCTACAGCTCGCTGCAGGCTCCCCGGTCGAACAGTGGATCGACCGGCACGCTGTCCGGCCTGTGCATGTCGGCGGCCAGCCACGCGGCCAACGTCGCGGTGAGGCTGGGCGGCTGCGACCGCAACATCAACAGCGCGACCGACGCCTGGATCCCGTCGCCGGCCGTCGGCGCCGGCGCGGCCGCGGCCCCCACCTCGCACCAGTGGATCAACTTCCAGCAGTTCGGCCGGTGCATCAACGTGCCCGGCTCTGACCCGCGCGAGATCTACGTGATCGTGCCTACCTGCAAGCAGAATCCGCTGCAGTCGGCCATCGACGACAACCAGAAGTTCTACTACGACCCGGTGCACTCGTGGTTCTACACCAACCTCAGCGGCACCAACTACTGCCTGTTCAGCACCAACACCGCCTACGAGCAGGACGGCACCGTCGGCCGGGTGATGAGCACGCCGTGCTTCACCGGTTCCTCGCACTACTGGAGCGGCAACGGCATCGCCGTCAGCCAATCGCAGCTCCAGTGGACGCACACCACGCCGGCCACCGATTCCAACTACTCCAAGCAGTACCGGTTCATCGACAGCAGTGGACTGTGCCTGTCGGTCGCGAACATGCCGAACGTGCCGGGCGCGCTGTACGGCTCGAACTACTCGGTCTGGCCGAAGCTGGTCACCGCGACCTGTGACTTCTCCACCCTGCAGCAGTGGAACGCCTCGAACGACGTAGGCAACTCCTCGGTCATGAACATCCGCGAGAACTAAGCCAGCCCGGCAAGCTCCAGCAGCGCGCTGGGCCGTGCGGCCGGCGCCTGCTCGGCGCCGATCATCCGGCCGAGCCGCAGCGCCACCACGGCCGAGGCGACGCAGCAGCCGACCTGCAGAGCGATGAAGCCGGCCGGCAGGCCGAGACCGAGCAGCGTCGAGGACAGCACCGGCCCGATTGCGGTGGCGACCGTGGTGGCGCCGGTGACCGCGGCCATCGTCCGGCCGGCCGCACCGTCCGGCGCGAGCCCGGCCGCCAGCGGCGACAGGATCGGGGCCATCATGGTCTCGCCCACCGACATCACCGCGAAGCCCAGCAGCACGAAACCGCCGTCGTGGGCGTGCACCAGCAGCGGCAGGCCGAAGACCAGCCAGCAGCCGATCCAGATCGCGGCACAGGTGGCCAGCAGCGTGGTGCCGCTGTGCCGCCGGGTGTAGGCGATGACCGGCCCGGTGAGCACCGCGACCAGCACCGCGTTGACGGCCACCGCACGGCCGAGTTCGGCCGGACCGACCGTGGTCGCCGACAGCACGTACGCGGGCAGGCCCGCGTCGTACTGGGCGTAGCAGGCCAGCGTGATCAGCAGCGCGACCAGCAGCAGCCAGCGGATTGGCCGGCTGCGCAGGATCTCACGGTAGGTCACCGTCTCCGGCGCGTTCTCCACCGCTACGCCCCGCTCGCAGCTGCCCCGGCCGGCCAGGCCGACCACCAGCGCGCTGGCCAGCGAGGCCAGCACCGCGAGGCCGTAGACCGGCCGCATCGCCGCCTGGCTGGAGAGGTCCACCAGCATGCCGCCACCGGCCGCACCGGCGGCCACGGCCAGGTTGATCGCGATGAACTGCCAGGCGAAGACGTCCCGGCGCCGCTCGACCGGGGCCCGGGCCAGCAGCAGCACCTGGATGGCCGGCTGCGCGACGGCGTATGCGGCGCCGAAGGCCGCGGCGACCAGCCAGATCGCCGCCGGGTCGCGCACCAGCACCAGCAGGCCGATCGACACTGCCAGCGCCAGCCGGGCTAGCACCGCCACGGTGACCGGATTCGCCCGGTCGGCGAGCCAGCCGGCCAGCGGCGCGGCCACGATCGAACCGAGCGCGAAGGCGGTGAACGTGCCGGCGGCGGCCGCGGCGCCCAGGCCGCGGGCGTCGGCGATGTCGGCGAACAGGAACGGGAAGACCGCACCCCATCCTGCGGTGGACAGCGCGCCACCGGACAGCAGGACGATGGTGCGCCCGAGAGCGGAACGCACTCCGAACTCCTTGAAAGCGGCGGGCGGCACGGCACCCGCTGGTGAATGTTCGTTATCGAACTTCGATATCGAAACCATCGTACACTGTCCAGCATGGCGAGTTCGTCCGGGATTCCGGGCCGTGCGGGTCCGGTCAAGCCGCGCCGTCGCACCGGCCTGGCCGACTACGACGCTGCCGTGGCCGGCTACATCGCCGCCGGCGCGGACGAGTCGGTGCAGCGCGTGGTGACCGCCCTGAGCAGGATCGGCAAGCGGCTGGACAACTACTACCGGCAGCAGCTGGCAGAGCTGAACCTGCAGCGGGGCGATTGGGGCGTCCTCTCCGAGCTGGCCCTGCACAGCGAGGACGGCTGCTCGACGCCGTCCCGGCTGGCCGACGTCACCGGCGTCTCCCCCTCGACCATGACCCACCGGCTCGACCAGCTGGTGCAGCGCGGCCTGGTGCAGCGCGCTCCCGATCCGGACAACCGCACCCGGACCAAGGTGCGGCTCACCCGGGCCGGCCGGGAGCTGTTCCGCGCGTCGATCCTGGACGCCGACGTCGCCGAGTCCGAGGTGCTGTCGGCGCTGACCGGCACCGAGCGCGGCCAGCTCGCGGACCTGCTGGAGAAGGTGCTCACGGCCCACCCGCACACCCGCTCCCGAAATGGTTGAACGCTCAACTTAACCTGTGCCATCATGGGCGAGAGGCTTTGACGAGAGGGGCCGAGTCCATGTCCATCTTCCGTTTGAACCACGCGGTGCTGTACGTGCGGGACGTCGCGGTGAGCGTCGCCTTCTACCGTGACGTGCTCGGCTTCGACTACATCTCCGGCGGGGATGCGATCCCGGGTGCCGCGTTCCTGCGCGCGCCGGGCTCGACGAACGACCACGACCTCGGGCTGTTCCAGCTCGGCGGCCAGGCCGGGCCGTCGGGCGCCGGGCGCAGCACCGTCGGGCTCTACCACCTGGCCTGGGAGGTCGATACCCTCGGCGACCTGGCCGGCCTGGCCGACAAGCTCTCGGCCGCCGGTGCGCTGGTCGGCGCCTCGGACCACGGCACCACCAAGTCGCTCTACGCCCAGGATCCGGACGGCCTGGAGTTCGAGGTGGTCTGGATCATCCCGGCCGAGCTGCTCACCGACGCCAACCGGGAGGCGAGCCGCTCGATCCGGCCGCTGAACCTGCCGGCAGAACTCGCCAGGTACGGCCCGGACGCGCGCAGCGGGGTCGGCATCAGCCGCGTCCAGGCCTGAGGTCCGGCCCGAGGAGTTGCTCGCCACGCGTCAGCGGTCCAACCGCTGACGGCTCGCACACAGCACCTGTTTCCACGCAAAGTAACCAAGTCTCCGTCGTGGGCACGGCGAGCTATGACCCCTACGGAACCGTGACTGCCCGGTCGGGCTCGGTGACATCACCGCTCGGTTTCGATGGCCAGTACCCCGATACCGAAACCGGATTCCTCTACCTTCACGCCCGGCACTACGACCCCGCGACGGCGCAGTTCATCAGCATCGACCCGCTCGTGGCCCTGACACGGAGGGGGCGGGGCGGATGGGGCAGTGCAGTTTTCTGCAGATGTCCGCGGGCGGGTGCCTGGGTCGTACGCTACGTACACCAAGATCGTCGACAGCAGCGGCCGAACAGCTTCCCTGGGACAGCGAGGCCGATCTGATCTTACTGACGCGGGCGAACGCGACCGCACTTCTTCGGCGGTACCTGCGAAGTGAATTGGAGGCTTCCGATCTGGAACGTTGGGCCGATGCCGTCGAGAGCCGTGAGGACATCGGCTCGGAGCATGGCTACGAGGAGACAATTCGAGCGTTCGTTTCGAAACCGCCAATCCAGCGCTCGCGGAACCGATCTCGCCCAGCTATGCCTGTCGATGGCTTGAGCGCCTCGACGGTGGCTGAACACTGAGCCGTCGACTCGGGGTACAGCGAGTTCGCATGCAGCAACTTCTGCACCCTGTTCGAGGTCCACCGGCTTCGACCGCGACCAAGCCCGCTTCGGAGTTGAGCCTCCAAACGCTCGCCTACAAGCTACCTCCGACACCGCGAACTACGAACTATGGCACGGCGATCAAGAGATGCAGATTGGAGAGATCATGAGTGTTCGGAGGGCACGGCCGCTGCAACGTCACCACTCCGTAACGCGCTGAGGCCCGGGTTCCAGCGGTGGATTCCAGGGGTCCTCGCAACACCCGGCGGTTTATGTGGCCGTCAGTAGATCACGCAGGCGCTCGGCTGGGGTTTTCCAGCCGAGCGTTTTGCGTGGGCGACCGTTGAGTTCTTGCGCGACGTGTTCGAGGTCGGCA
>DATJNU010000027.1:0-12525 GCA_035507775.1 Jatrophihabitans sp. | reverse complement strand
ACTTGTTTGCCGCCCACTGGGTGCGCTTGGCGGGGGTCAACCCGGCCAGCGCGGCGTCGAAGTCGGCGTCGAAGCTCTTGAGCCGGTACGTCTGCAGGTTGATGCTCTCCTGCCGGGCCGCGCTCACCGCCGCGTTCTCCGCGGCCGTCAGCTGCGCCGCTCCGGTGTGCCGGTCGGTCAGCCGCAGCGCCGCGAGCACCCCGGCAGCGGCCAGCAGCAGCACGAACGCCCCCGCCAGCAGGCCGACCAGCAGCCTGGGCACCGGCCTAGCCATCGGCGCTCCGGGTCCGTGGTTCGGTCATGGCACACCTCTTCCATCGGTGGATCGCGCGGCGGGCCGCGATCAGTGCAGGCCGCCGGTGAGCAGCGGCAGCCAGGAGTTGTCGCCCAGCACGTTCCCGCTGCCCATCGAGCCGCCGACCTGGACGGCCTGCAGCGACCCGCCGCTCGACTGCGGCACCGCGCGGGGGTAGACGGTACTGCCGCCGCCTGTGCTGATCGGGTCGCCGCCCGGTGCGTGCTCGGCGCCGCGGACCTCGGTGGTCGAGTTCAGCGGCAGGCTGCACCGGGCACCGGTGTTCGTGGTGGCCGGCCCGGTGTCGCTCGGCTTGCGGATCTGGGTGCCGCCGTAGCCGGCCACGCAGGCCGGCGGGTCGTCGACGTTCACGACCAGCCCGAAGTGCGCGGTCCCGTCGCCCGGCACCACGGTGAAGGCACCCGCCTCGGCTGCCGGGTAGATCAGCAGGATGCCCTCGATGCCGTCCAGGTGCGAGACCAGCACCTGGTTCACCGAGGTGAGGTTGGCCAGCAGCAGGTCGAGGGCGGACCGGTTGCTCTGCAGGAACCGGTTCACCGCGGACAGCTCGTCCGGGCCGTTGCCGAGCAGGCCGTTCAGGTCCGGATCGCTCTGCTTGAGCTGGGTCGTGAGCAGGTTCAGGTTGTGCGCCCAGCTTTTGATCGCCGAGCCGGAATCCAGCTGGGTCTGCAGCACGATCCGGCCGTCGTCGATCAGCTTGAGCGTCTGCGGCAGGGCCTGCCGGGCCGAGGCGAGCAACTGGTCGCCCGAGTCCAGCAGCGCCTGCAGGTCGGGCCCGCGCCCGTTGAACGCGGTGCCCAGCTGCTGCACCACGGTGTTCAGCTTCGCCGAGTCGACGTGCGAGACCAGGTCGTCCAGGTTCTGCAGCAGCACCTGGGTCGCGACCGGCACCTGGCCGGGCTTGGCCAGCAGCGCGCCCCGGGTGAGGTACGGGCCCGAGTCGGTGGTGGGCTCGAGGTTGACGTACTGCTCGCCCACCGCGGACCGGTCCGAGACGTAGGCCTGGGCGTCGGCCGGGATGGCCGGGTGGCTGCAGCTGCTCAGCCGCAGGTCGACCCGCACGCCGCGCACGGTCTGGCCGTGGTCGGTGTAGTCGGCCAGGTGCAGCTGGCCGACCTTGCCCACCGTCACGCCGCGATAGGTGACCTCGGCGTTGGTGAAGATGCCGCCGGAGTCGGGGAAGTCCGCACTGACCAGGCAGCCCTTCTCCCCGAACAGCCGGGCCCCGAGGCCGACGTAGTCGAAGCCCACGTAGCTGATGCCGAGCAGCGAGATCACCACGAAGGCGAGCAGCTGCAGCTTGGTCGAGCGCCGGATCATCGGCCGCCTCCCAACCCGGTCAGCGAACTCGTGCCGGCCTGGCTGGGCGCCGGGTTGGCCGGCTCGCCGACCGGGACCTTCGTGAGCAGGTTGTCCAGCAGGTCCGACAGGTTCAGGTCCGCGGTCAGGTACAGGTTCGTGTAGTCGCCCTTGATGCCGTTCACCGCGGTCTTCGGGAACGGGAAGGTGGCCAGCAGCTCCAGCGACTTCGGCAACGCGTTCCCCGCCTTGGTGAACTCCGTCATCACCGGGTCCAGGCTCTTCAGGGCCGAGACGAAGTTGTCGGTCGAGCCCTGCACCACCTGCACCGCCACCCCGCTGAGCCGGTCCAGGCTCGTGAGCAGTGTCACGAACTGGTCCTTGTCGTCGGCGAGGATCTTGATCGCCTGGGGCAGCGTGTCCAGGGCGCCGGCCAGGATCTGCTTCTGGTGGTCGAGCGTGCGCACCAGCGCGTCCAGGTTGTCGATCGCGGTCAGGATGCGCGCCTTCTGGGTGTTCAGCGTGCCGGTCAGCGAGGTGGCCTGGCTGAGCAGGCTGCGGATGTCGGCCGAGTGCCCGGACATCGCCTGGTCGAGCTCGTGGGTGATCGTCTTGATCTGCTCCAGGCCGCCACCGTTGAGCAGCAGCGACAGCGCGCCGAGCACCTCCTCGACCTCGGGCGTCGCGCCGGTGCGGCCGATGCCGATGTGCGGGTAGGCGTAGCCGGGATGGGGCGCGGCGGCCAGCGTGGTGGCGTCGGCGACCTCGCCGTCCGGCGGATAGGACAGCGAGACGAACTTCTCCCCGAGCAGCGAGGTCTGCCGCAGCTGGGCGTAGGCGTTGGCCGGCAGCGTCACGTCGCCGTTCACCGCGACCTGCACCTCGGCCATCCAGCCCACCAGCTTGATCGACTCGACCCGCCCGACCGACACGTCGTTCACCTTCACCGCCGACTGCGGCACCAGGTCGAGGGCGTCGGAGAAGTCGACCAGCACGTGGTACGGGTGGCTGCCCAGGTCGGCGCCGCCGGGCAGCGGGGCGGAGTACAGGCCGTGGAAGCCGCAGCCGGTCAGCCCCAGCGACCCCACCAGGGCGAGGACGAGCGCCCGCAACCGGCGCAGGCTGTGGCGGCGCATCACGAACCTCCCAGCGGCGGCAGCGGGATCAGCCCGCTGCCGCTCGGCAGGCCGTTGCCGCCCAGCACCGGCAGGCCGCCGAGCACCTTGGCGATCTGGGCGCAGGTGTCGGCGATGACCCCGGTCTTGGGCAGGTGCCCGGTGGTGACCAGCGCCGAGCAGATCACCGCGGGGTCGAGCGGGTTCTGCAGGCCGCCGAGGTTGTCCCGGGTGTCGAGGGTGCCCGAGACCGGGTTGTAGGTGTGGGCCAGGTTGGAGACCGCCACCGGCGCCACCGCCAGGATCTCGTTGATCGCGGCCTTCTGGTTGTTCAGCACGTTCACGACGTCCTTCAGCCCGACCACGTCGGTGTGGATGGCGTCGCCGTTGGTCTTGATGAAACCGGCGATGTCGGCCAGCGCGTGGTTGAGGTTGGTCAGGGCGGCGCCCAGCGAACCGCGCTCGTCGGCCAGTTCGGACGTCACCTGGTCCAGCTGGTCGTTGAACTTGCGGATCTGGCCGTCGTTGGCGACCAGCGCGTCGGAGAAGACCTGCAGGTTCCGCACGGTGCCGAAGAGGTCCTGCCGCCCGTTGGCCAGCGTCTGCACCGCCTTGGAGAGGTTGGTGATGGTGCTGCCGAGCGCCTCCCCGTTGCCGTCCAGGTTGGCCGCCCCGACGTCGATCAGGTCCGACAGCGGGCCGTTCTTCGACAGCGAGTTCGAGTTGGCGCCCTTCGGCCCGAGGGCGGTGTTCAGGGTGTTCAGCGCGGCGTAGATGTCGTCCAGCTCGACCGGGGACGCGGTCTGGCCCTGCCCGATCGAGGCCCCGTCGGCCAGCACCCCGCAGCTGGCGCAGGACGCCTTGTCGAGCAGCTGGACGTACCGGTCGGACACCAGCGACGGCGGGATGATGGCCGCCCGCACCACCTTGGCGTCGTCCGGGTAGGCCGGCAGCTCGATCTTGCGGTCGTAGCTCATCGTCACCAGCACCCCGGTGCCGACCGGGCGCACCTTGGTGATCCGGCCGATCGCCACGCCGTGCAGCCGCACCGACGAGCCGGGATAGAGCCCGACCGCGCGGTCGAACCGGGCGGTGACCGTCTTGGTCGGCGACGGGAGCAGCACGAAGACCACCGCGCCCAGCACCACCGCCGCGGCGATCAGCACCACGATCAGCTGGGACACCCGCTTGGGCAGCACCCGTGCCGTCACTGTCCCACCCCGGTCGTCGTGCCGAGCAGGCCGCCGGCGGAGAGGTTCTGGATGTAGGTGTCGAACCACCGGCCGTTGCCCAGGGTGTTGGCGAAGACCCGGTAGAACGGGGCCAGCAGGGCCAGGCCGCGGTCGATGTTGTCCAGGTTCTTCTCCAGGATGGCCAGCACGCCGTGCAGCTGGTCGAGCGCCGGCTGCAGGGTCTTCTGGTTGTCGGCCACCAGGCCCGAGATCTGCAACGACAGCTGCGAGGTGTCGAGGAACAGCGTCCGGATCGCCTCCTTGCGCTGGTTGAGCTCGTCGAGCAGCAGGTTGCCGTCGCCGATCAGCTTGGTGATCTGGGCATCCTGGCCGGCGAGCACGCCGGTGACGTCGTTGGCCCGGGCCAGCAGCGTCCGCAGCGCCTGGTCGCGGGAGGCGATGGTGGTGGAGAGCCGGGACAGCCCCTGCAGCGTGCCGCGCACCGAGGCCGGGGTGTCCTTGAAGGTCTGGGCGATGGTCTCCAGCGACTTGCCCAGCTGGCTGGTGTCGATCGCGCCGACCGTCTTGGTCAGGTCGGAGAAAGCCGGGTAGATGTCGTACGGGGTCATGGTGCGGGTGAGCGGGATGGTGGAGCCGGATTTCTGCCGCTGGACACCGGCCGGATCCAGTTCCAGGTACTTGCGGCCCAGCACCGTCTTGATCTTGATGATCGCCTGCGTCTGGTCGCCGACGAAGGCGTTCTTCACCCGGAAGCTGACCTTGACGTCCTTGCCGTTCGGGCCGTCCAGGCCGACGCCGGTGACCGTGCCGACCTTGACGCCGGCGATCCGCACCTCGTCGTCGGGCTTCAGGCCGGAGGCCTCGGCGAAGATCGCGGCGTAGGGGGTGCCGCCGCCGATGATCGGCAGCTTGCCGGCGTTGAACGCGGCCCAGAGCAACACCCCGATCACCACCAGGCCGATCGCGCCGATGGTGGTCGGGTTGCGCGAGGCGAACGACCGCCCGCGCGGGGCCCGCTTCATGCCCTTAGCCACGGGGCACCCCCCTCCGCCGGCTCATCCGTTGCGTCGTCATCCGTCGCGCCGTCATCCGTCGCGCCGTCATCCGTTGCACCGGGCCGGCGGGAAGATCGGGTTCGGGTTCAGCGTGACGTTGCCGGGCAGCGTGACGGTGCCCCCCATCGAGCAGAGGTAGAAGTTGAACCAGGAGCCGTAGGTGGCCGTCCGGGTCAGCGTGGCGACCTTGGTGGGCAGCCGCTGCAGCACGCCGTCGATCGTGCTGCCGCCGGCGTTCAGGGTCTGGGCCAGCCCGGTCAGGTCGACCACGTCCTGCTTCAGCTGCGGCCGCGCCTTGCTCAGCAGCCCCGCGGTCGCCGAGGCCAGGTTGTTCACGCCGGTGATCGAGTCGCCGATCGTGGTCCGGTCGGCGGCCAGGCCGGACACCCAGCGCTGCAACTGGTCGATCAGCTCGGTGAGCTTGGCGTCGCGCTGGCCGACGGTGTCGAGCACCGAGGAGAGGTTGTCGATCAGGTCGCCGATCACCTTGTCCTTGTCCGCGATCGCCGAGGTCAGCGCGGCGGTCTGCTGCAGCAGCGCGTCCACCGTGCCGCCCTCGCCTTGCAGGGTCTGGATGATCTGCATCGACAGGTCGTTGATCTCGGACGGGTCCAGCCCGGCGAACAGCGGCTTGAAGCCGGCGAACAGCGTGGACAGGTCCAGTGCGTCCTGGGTCTGGCTGAGCGGGATGGTGGCCTTGGCCGGCAGCGTCGCCTGCTGCACGCCGGGCACCTCGCTGCCTTCCTCCAGGGCCAGGTAGCGCTGGCCCACCAGGTTGCGGAACCGCAGCCGCGCGGTGCTCCAGGTGCTCAGGGTGCGGCTGGTGCTGACGCTGAACTCCACCCGTGCCACGAACGGGGCCGTCGCCGGATCGGGCGTGCCCGGTTCGCGGATCAGTTTCACGCCCTCGATCGAACCGACCCGGACCCCGGAGACCCGCACGTCGTCGCCGGTCAGCAGCCCGGTCGCGTCGTGGAACAAGGCGTAGTAGCTGACCGTCTTGCCGTAGCCGGCGTTGGTGATGGTGGCCGCCAGCACGTACGTGGCCAGGGTGGTGACCACCAGGAACACCACCAGCTTGATCAGCGGCGAGAGCAGGCCCCTCATGCGCACTCCCCCGACCGGTCGCTTCGCCTCACTTGACCGTCACCACGCTTCCCCGCAGCAGCGGCCCGGCCAGCAGCGCCGCGATCGCCGGCACCTTGGCCGGGTCGTCGCCGTACTGGCCGGACAGCAGCGCGTCGATCAGCCGGGACTCGGCCGGTGAGCCGACCCCGGCGGTGTTCGAGCCCGAGGCGTCGTAGGCCTGGCGGTCGGCGGTCGGCTGGCCGGTCAGCGACTGCGGCGGGTTGTACGCCGCCCCGTCCCCGGCCCCGTTCGGGAACTGCACGCCCGGGAACGGCACCGCCGGCTGCGGCAGCCCGAAGCAGTGCGGCTCACGCAGGCTCGGCGCGGTGATGTAGCGGGGCTCGTCGCCCGGCTTGTACTTGCCCTGGTTCTTCACCAGCTCCAGCGTGATGTGCAGGCCCGGCTGACCGCCGCCGAACGCCTGCTCCAGGCGGGGCTCCAGATCGGCGAAGCCCTGGGCCATGCACGGGTACTCCGGTGAGTAGTGCGCCAGCAGGGCCAGCACCTTCGCCGACGACGCCGACACCTGGATCAGGTAGTCGCCGTCGGCGTTGAGGAAGTCGTCCAGGGTGTTCGAGGTGGCGGTGGCCGCGCCCAGCAGCTGCTGCAGCGCCAGCGGCTGCCGGGTGATCGTCCGAGCGGTGGTCTGCAGGTTGTCCAGGCTGCCGAGCAGGTCCGGGGCCGCCTCGTCGTACTCCACCGCGACCTTGCCCAGCTTGTCGATGTCCTCGACCAGCTCCGGCACCTTCGGGTTCAGCTTGGTCAGGTAGTCGTTCAGGCCGGCGAGGTTGTCGCCCAGTTGCTTGCCCCGGCCCTGTAACGCGGTGGCCAGTGCGGTCAGGGTGACCTTGAGATCCTCCGGGTGCAGCGCGAGCAGCACCGGGTAGAGGTCGTCGAGCACCCGCTCGACCTCGATCGCATCCTTGCCGCCGCTGATCGTGTCACCGGCCCTGATCGGCTGGGCGGCGGCACCGGTCAGCCCCTCGGGCACCTGCAGGGCGACGTACCGCTCGCCGAAGAGCGTCTTGGGCAGCAGCAGCGCGGTGACCCCGGCCGGGATCAACCTGGCCCGGGACGGCTGCAGCGCCAGCCGCACCCGGGCCCGGGTCGTCGGCTGCTGGCCGTCGCTGGCCGGCACGTTGTAGGTGCTGATCGAACGGACGCTGCCGACCAGGATGCCGCGCAGCTTCACGTCCGACTCCGGCAGCAGCTGGGCGCCGGTGTGGTCGGTGTCGAGGGTGACCATGGTGACCTTGGTGAAGACCTGCTGGTACGCCGCGATCGACAGCCCGACCAGGCCGGCCAGCACGGCCAGGAACACCAGCCCGTACGCCCGGGTGCGGTACCTGGCCAGCCTCGTCTCGCGCGCCATGCTCACCCCGCGATCCGGACGCTGGTGTTGACGCCCCAGATGGCCAGGGAGAGGAAGAAGTCGACCACGTTCACCGCGACGATGGCGGTGCGCACGGCCCGCCCCACGGCCACCCCGACCCCGGCCGGACCGCCCTTGGCGGTATAGCCGTAGTAGCAGTGGGTCATCACGATCACCACGGCGAAGACCAGCACCTTGAAGAACGACCAGAGCACGTCGGTGGGCGGCAGGAACAGCCGGAAGTAGTGGTCGTAGGTGCCGGTGGACTGCCCGTAGTAGGCAGTGGCGATGGTGCGGGTCGCCAGGTAGGAGCAGAGCAGGCCGATCACGTACAGCGGGACCACCGCGATGAAGCCGGCGATCAGCCGCGCGGTGACCAGGAACGGCAGCGACGGCACGGCCATCACCTCGAGCGCGTCGATCTCCTCCGAGATCCGCATCGCGCCCAGCTGGGCGGTGAACCCGCAGCCGACCGTGGCCGACAGCGCCAGCCCGGCGACCAGCGGCGCGATCTCGCGGGTGTTGAAGTACGCCGATATGAAGCCGGTGAAGGCCCCGGTGCCGAGCTGGTTCAGCGCTGCGTAACCCTGCAGGCCCACCTCGGTGCCGGTGAAGAAGGACAGGAACGCGATCACCCCGACGGTGCCGCCGATCACCGCCAGCGCGCCGGAGCCGAAGGTGACCTCGGCCAGCAGCCGCAGCACCTCCTTCTTGTACCGGCGGATCGTCCGCGGCGTCCAGGCCAGCGCCTTGACGTAGAAGGCCAGCTGGCCGCCGAGGTCGTCGAGGACGTAGAGCGGGCGTCCGGCCACCCGGCGCACGGTGGTGAAGGCCATCGGCTAGGACCCCTTCGGCGGGACGACCTGGAAGTACACGGCCGTCAGGACGAAGTTGACGAAGAACAGCATCAGGAACGTGATGACCACCGACTGGTTGACCGCGTCCCCGACCCCCTTGGGGCCGCCACCGGCGTTCAGGCCCTTGTAGGAGGCGACCACGGCGGCGATCAGCCCGAAGATCACCGCCTTGAACTCGCCGGCCCACAGGTCGGGCAGCTGGGCCAGCGCGGAGAAGCTGGCCAGGTACGCCCCCGGCGTGCCGCCCTGCAGGATCACGTTGAAGAAATAGCCGCCGGCCACGCCCACCACGCTGACCAGGCCGTTCAGCGCGGCGGCCACCAGCATGCAGGCCAGCACCCGGGGCACCACCAGCCGCTGCACCGGCGAGATGCCGAGCACCTCCATCGCGTCGATCTCGTCCCGGATCTTGCGGCTGCCGAGGTCGGCGCAGATGGCCGAACCGCCGGCACCGGCGATCAGCAGCGCGCACACGATCGGGCTGGCCTCCCGGATCACCGCCAGCACGCTGGCCGCGCCGGTGAAGGACTGCGCGCCGAGCTGGCGGGTCAGCGTGCCGAGCTGCAGCGCGATCACCGCGCCGAACGGGATCGCCACCAGCGAGGTGGGCAGGATCGTGACGCTGGCGATGAACCAGGCCTGCTCGATGAACTCCCGGCCCTGGAACGGCCGCTTGAACACCAGCCGGACGACGTCGAGGAACAGCGCGAACAGCCGGCCGGCGTTGCTGATCCCCGCGGTGACCGAGAACGAGGTCACGGCGCGCCCCCGTCCGGGACGCGCTCCAGCCGGGACGTCTCGTCCGGGTCCCGGCCGTCTGGGGTGTGACCGTTCGAGCTCTGGCCGTCCGGGGCTGGACGGTCTGAGGCTGCACTGTCCGGGGAGTAGCCGCTGTCGTAGGTCAGCGACTCCTTGATCGCCACCTGGGCCTGCTCGGGCAGCGTGTGCAGCAGCTCCATCACCCGCTGCTGGCGGCGGGCGGCGGCCTTGCGCTCGGGCAGGCCGGGCGAGGGCTGCAGCTGGGGCGGCACGCCCACCCCGGAGGCACCCTTGGGACCGGTGCCGGGCGGTGGCGGGCCGTCGTTCTCGATCGAGGCCAGCTCCGCGGCCACCTGGCCGGCGTCCTTCTCCTCCGACATGCCGATCGGGCCTTCCCGGCGGCCGTTCAGGAACTGCTTGACCACCGCCTCCTCCGAGGTCAGCAGCACCTCGCGCGGGCCGAACATGACCAGCTCGCGGCGGAAGAGCAGGCCGAGGTTGTCCGGCACGGTGCGGGCGGTGCCGATGTCGTGGGTGACGATCAGGAAGGTGGAGTCGGTCTGGGCGTTCAGGTCGACGATGAGCTGGTTCAGGTAGGCCACCCGCACCGGGTCCAGGCCGGAGTCGGGCTCGTCGAACAGGATGATCTCGGGGTTGAGCACCAGCGCGCGGGCCAGGCCGGCCCGCTTGCGCATGCCACCGGAGATCTCACCGGGCAGCTTCTTCTCGGTGCCGGTGAGGCCGACCATCTCGAGCTTCTCGGAGACGATCTGCTTGATCTCGCTCTCGCTCTTGCGGGTGTGCTCGCGGAGCGGGAAGGCGATGTTGTCGTACAGGTTCATCGAGCCGAACAGGGCGCCGTCCTGGAACAGCACGCCGAACAGCTTGCGGGTCTCGTAGAGCTGGTGCTCGCTGCACCGCGCCAGGTTGACGTCGCGGATGAAGATCGAACCGCGGTCGGGCTTGAGCAGGCCCACCAGCGTCTTGAGGAACACCGACTTGCCGGTGCCGGACGGGCCGAGCATGACGCTGATCTCGCCCGGCGGCAGGGTGAGCGTCACGTCGCCCCAGATGACCTGCTTGCCGAAGGATTTGGTCAGACCCTCGACGGTCACCTCGACACCCATGCGGCTCCTTCCGGCCAGCGTGTGGCACAGCAGCCCGGGGCGCGCCGACTTTCGCGGACGTCCTGGCGGCTGCCGGATACAACGACATCTATGCCCAATGGTTACCGGGTGGTAAACACCACCGGGCCGGACTAAACGCGAACTTCAGTCTCCAGCGCAAGGGTAAGCGGGACGACCGTGACCAAGCCGATGTATGGCGCACAGCGCATACCTGGCCGGCATTCAGCGGCCACCCGGCGGCAGCCGTCCGAAAATTCCGGCGCAGGGCCACCGAACCGGCGCCGAGAACGCGAACGAGGGGCGGCCCGAAGCGGGCCGCCCCTCGTCCGGGGTGGTGCGAACTACTTGACGGTGACCGAAGCGCCGGCGCCCTCCAGGGCAGCCTTCGCCTTCTCGGCGGCCTCCTTGTTGACCTTCTCCAGGACCGGCTTCGGCGCGCCGTCCACCAGGTCCTTGGCCTCCTTCAGGCCCAGGCTGGTCAGGGTGCGCACCTCCTTGATGACCTGGATCTTCTTGTCGCCGGCCGAGTCGAGGATGACGTCGAACTCGTCCTGCTCCTCAGCGGCCTCGGCCGGGGCGGCACCGCCCGGACCGGCCGGAGCGGCAACCGCGACCGGGGCGGCGGCGGTGACGTCGAAGGTCTCCTCGAACTGCTTCACGAACTCGGAGAGCTCGATCAGGGTGAGCTCCTTGAACGCGTCGATGAGCTCTTCGGTGCTGAGCTTCGCCATGATGTGGCGTCCTTTCTTCTATCGCCGGGAAAGCCGGCTGGGGTTGGGTGGAGCTACTCCGCCGGCTCGGCGGAAGTTTCGGTCTCGTCCGCGGCGGGTGCCTCGGCGGCGGTGTCGGCAGTGGCCGGAGCACCGGCAGCCTGCTTCTCCTCCAGCGCGGCGGCCAGCCGGGCGACCTGGGACAGCGGGGCCTGGAACAGGCCGGCGGCCCGGGTCGGCAGCGCCTTGAGGACGCCGGCGACCTTGGCCAACAGCACCTCGCGGGACTCCAGGTCAGCGATCTTGTTGACCTCGGCCGCGCTCAGCGCCTTGCCCTCGTACACGCCGCCCTTGATCACCAGCAACGGGTTCGCCTTGGCGAAGTCGCGCAGGCCCTTGGCCGCGGCGACCGGATCGCCCTTGACGAACGCGATGGCCGTGGGCCCGGTCAGCAGGCCCTCGTCCAGCGCGACGCCCGCCTCGGCCGCTGCCCGCTTGGTCAGCGTGTTCTTGACGACGGCGTAGGTCGTCTCGCTGCCGAGCGCCTTGCGCAGCTGGCCCAGCTGCTTGACGGTCAGGCCGCGGTACTCGGTGAGCACGGTGGCCGCCGATTCGTTGAAGTGATCGACGATCTCGGCAACCGCGGAGACCTTCTCGCTGTTCGGCATGTTCCTCCTCTCATACTCGCTCTGGGCTGGCACCGCGAGCGCAGCATGAGGGCCGAACAGAGGCCCGGACGCAACAACGCCCCGGCGCAGGGCGTCGGGGCGTGCGTGACACGTTCCGCCATCCTGCGCGGGCCGCTCCGGCGCTCCGGGGCTGTTGGGTCACACGTGCGCATGCGACGACCAGCGGTCTACGGGTGGATCGGCAACAGCCTACGGACAATGCCGCGCGCGGCCAAATCCGCACCGGGGGTGGCCTGCCCGATACCACTCACAGCGGGTGTATCAGCCCGGCCGGCGGGCGCTCTTCATGCTCGCAAACGGTTTCAGCACCGCGATCGGTCCCGGCACGATATTTTTGCCGCTCCTCGACCCGGAGGTCCCATGACTCCAGCAGACGGCCGCAGCTATCCCACCAACCCGCGCCACACCAAGGTGGTCCGCAAGAACAGCCCGACGGTGACCGAGGTGTTGCCGAACGTGCGCGTGCTGGATCCGTCCACCGCGCTCCGGGTGCCGGGCCAGCAGCCGCCGCAGCCGACCGTCTACATCGGCGACGCGCTGCTGCTGCGCCAGGTCCCGGACGGCACCGACACCATCGCGGCGCTGCAGGCCGCCGCGGCCGAACACAACCTGGTGGTCACGGTGTCGCCGGCCGAGCAGCAGCTCGTGGACCTCGCCCGCCGGCTGGGCATCTCCGAGCAGGACGCGCAGCCGCTGCTGTCGCGGGTGCACCTCACCCCGGACGAGTCCGCCGACCAGGCCGCGCCGCCGCCGGATGCCTGGCAGGTGCTGCAGACGTTCCGGTCCGCGCAGCGCGCCGACGCCGGCGTCGCGAACCAGGTGCACCTGGACCACCTGCTCGCCGCGACCGCGCGGATCGGCGGCGTCCCGCTGACCAGCGGGCACGGCATCGACGGGGTGCCGCT
>DATJNU010000026.1:0-4717 GCA_035507775.1 Jatrophihabitans sp. | reverse complement strand
CTTCGGCATCAGCGGCACCAACGCGCACGTGATCCTGGAGCAGGCACCGGAACCGCTGGCTGTCGAACCGCCGCCCGCCGAGCCGCTGCCCGCGCAGCCGTTGCTTGCGCCGCGGCCGCTGCTGGTCTCCGGCCGGACCCGGAACGCGCTCGCCGGGCAGGCCGGCCGGCTGGCCGACCTGGACGTGCCCCTTGCCGATCTGGCCCACTCGCTGACCACCGGCCGCAGCCCGCTGGAACACCGGGCCGTCGTGCTGGCCGACGACCCGGCCGGGGCGCGGGCCGCGTTCGCGGCGATCGCCGCCGGACAGGCCAGCCCGCAGGCGGTCACCGGCAGCGTGCTGCCCGACGCCCGGGTGGTCTTCGTCTTCCCCGGCCAGGGCGCGCAGTGGGCCGGCATGGGCGCCGCACTGCTCGACAGCTCGCCGGTCTTCGCCGAGCATCTCGCCGCCTGCGAACGGGCGCTCGCGCCGTACGTCGACTTCTCCCTCACCGACGCGTTGCGTTCCCCGGAGCTCAGCGACCGGGTGGACGTCGTGCAGCCGGCGCTGTGGGCGATGATGGTCTCCCTCGCCGGCCTCTGGCGCTCGTTCGGCGTCGAACCGGCCGCGGTGATCGGCCACTCCCAGGGCGAGATCGCCGCCGCCTGCGTGGCCGGCGCGCTGTCGCTGGCCGACGGCGCCAAGGTGGTCGCGCTGCGCAGCCGGGCGCTGCGCCGGCTCGCCGGCCGGGGCGGCATGGTGTCGCTGCCGCTGGACGAGGCCGCCGCCGCCGACCGGATCGCCCGCTACGGCGACCGGCTCGCCATCGCCGCGCTGAACGGTCCGGCCAGCACCGTGGTCGCCGGTGAGGTGGCCGCGCTCGACGACCTGCTCGCCGGCTGCGAGGCCGATGGCCTGCGAGCCCGGCGGGTCGCGGTCGACTACGCCTCGCACTGCGCCCAGGTGGACGAGGTCGAGGACGAGTTGCGCGGCCTGCTTGCCGGCGTGGCACCGGCCCGGTCCCGGATCCCGTTCCACTCCACCGTGACCGGCGCCCGGCTCGACACCAGCACCCTGGACGCCGACTACTGGTTCCGCAACCTGCGCCAGCCGGTCCGGTTCGGCCCGGTGGTGGCGGCGCTGGCCGCGCAGCGTCCCGCCGTCTTCGTCGAGCTGAGCCCGCACCCGGTGCTGACCGCCGCCGTGCAGGAGGCCACCGGTGCCGCCGCGGTCGGCTCGCTGCGCCGCGACGACGGCGGCTGGCGGCGCTTCGCGACGTCGCTGGCCGAGGCCTGGACCCGGGGCGTGCCGGTCGACTGGCGGTCGGTGACCGCCGACGGCCGCCGGGTCGCGCTGCCCACCTACGCCTTCCAGCGGGAACGCCACTGGTCGCCGCCGACGGCGGTGTCCGGTGACCTCGCGACGTACGGGTTGGCCAGTGCCGGCCACCCGCTGCTGGCCGCCGCCGTCGCGGTGGCCGGGGCGGATGAGTACCTGCTGACCGGGCGGCTGTCCGCCGACCAGCACCCGTGGCTGGCCGACCACACCATCGCCGGCACCGTGCTGCTGGCCGGAACGGCCTTTGTGGAACTGGCAATCCGAGCCGGGGACGAGGCCGGCTGCCCGACCCTGGACGAGCTCACCGTCGAGGCGCCGCTCGCGCTGGCGACCGGCGTCCAGCTGCAGGTGCGGATCGGTGCCGCGGCCGCGGACGGCCGGCGCCCGGTCGAGATCCACTCGCGGCTCGATTCCGCCGATGTTGACGGCACGTGGCTGCGGCACGCCACCGGGACGCTGTCGCCGGTGGCCGCGGCGGTGGTGATCGAGCGGCAGCCGGACGAGGGGCAACCGGTCGACGTGGCCGCGTTCTATGCCGGCCTGGCTGCCGAGGGGTACGCGTACGGGCCGGCGTTCCAGGGGCTGCGCGCGGCCTGGCGGCAGGGCGATGCGGTGCAGGCGGACGTGGCGCTGCCGGCCGGGCTCGACGCCGAGGGCTACACCCTGCACCCGGCGCTGCTGGACGCCGCGTTCCAGGCCACCCGGCTGCTCGGCGGCCCGGTCACCCCGGGGCACGTCCGGTTGCCGTTCGCCTGGTCCGGGGTCACCGTCCACGC
This sequence comes from Jatrophihabitans sp., assembly GCA_035507775.1. Taxonomy (GTDB): domain Bacteria; phylum Actinomycetota; class Actinomycetes; order Mycobacteriales; family Jatrophihabitantaceae; genus Jatrophihabitans_A. The sequence goes on along the minus strand of DATJNU010000026.1, from coordinate 2,623 downwards.
CGCCGGCGCGACCGCGCTGCGGGTCCGGCTCGAGGCGCACGGCGAGACGGTCAGCCTGACCGCGACCGACCCGACCGGGGCGCCGGTGCTCACCGTCGACTCGCTGGCGCTGCGCGAGGTGCCGGTCGCCCAGCTCGGCGCCGGCGGCGAGCGTGGTGGTCTGTTCCAGCTGGACTGGGAGCCGCTGGCTGTGCCGGCCGCTGGGAGCGATGAGCCGTTCGTGGTGGTGGAGGCTCGTGCTGCTGGCGGGGAGGTGTTGGCCGATACCCATGCGTTGGTGGGGCGGGTGCTGGCCGGGGTGCAGGAGTGGCTGGCTGGTGGTGCTGCTGGTCGGTTGGTGGTGCTGACCCGGGGCGCGGTGTCGGGTGTTGCTGATGTTGCTGGGTCTGCCGTGTGGGGTCTGGTGCGGTCGGTGCAGTCGGAGTGGCCGGGCCGGGTGGTGCTGGTGGACGCCTCAGGCGATGCTGATTCTGCTGACGTTGCTGGGGTGTTGCCGCTGGTGTTGGGCTCGGGTGAGCCGCAGGTGGCGGTGCGTGGTGGGGCGCTGTTCGTGCCGCGGCTGCGGCCGACTGACGCTGCGGATGCCGTTTCGCCTGCGGTTACTGGCGGAACGGTGTTGGTGACCGGTGGGACCGGGACGTTGGGTGGGTTGGTGGCCCGGCGGTTGGTGACCGGGCACGGCGTGCGGCACCTGGTGTTGGTGAGCCGGCGGGGCCCGGACGCGCCGGGCGCTGCCGAGCTGGTGGCGGAGTTGGAATCGCTGGGCGCGAGCGTGTCGGTGGTGGCGGCGGATCTGGCCGAGCGGGGCCAGGTGGAGTCGCTGCTGAGCTCGGTGGGGCAGCCGTTGGTCGGGGTGGTGCACGCGGCCGGCATCCTGGATGACGGCACGGTCGAATCGCTGACCGCCGAGCGGGTGTCGGCGGTGTTGCGCGCCAAGGCGGACGCGGCGTGGCACCTGCACGAGCTGGCCGGACCCCTCGACTTCTTCGTACTGTTCTCCTCCGCGGCGAGCATCCTGGGCAATGCCGGGCAGGCCAACTACGCCGCCGCGAACGCCTTCCTGGACGGGCTGGCCGCGCTGCGGCGCGCCGCCGGGCTGCCCGCGACCTCACTCGCCTGGGGCCTCTGGGAAGAGACCAGCGAGCTGACCGGACAGCTGGCGGCGACCGAACACCACCGCATCAACCGGGCCGGCGTCCGGCCGCTCGCCACCGACCGGGCGCTCGACCTCTTCGATGCCGCCGTGGGAGATGCCGCCGCGGGCGCTGGTGACGCCGTGCTCGTCCCGATCGACCTGGACGTTCCGGCCCTGCGCGCACTCCGGGCCGGTGCCGTGGACGTCCCGGCGACGCTGCGTGGCCTCGTCCCCGCCGCGCGCCGCACGGCCCGCGCCGCGGTGGCCACCGGCGACCTCGCCGAGCGGCTGGCCGGACTCGCCGCCGCCGACCGCGACGCGCTGCTGCTCGACCTGGTCCGCGGTCAGGCCGCGGCTGTGCTGGGTCACACCGATCCTGCCGCGATCGAGGCCGACCGGCCGTTCAAGGACCTCGGGTTCGACTCGCTGACCGCGGTCGAGCTTCGCAACCGGTTGGCTGAGGTCAGCGGCCTGCGGCTGCCCGCCACCCTCGTCTTCGACTACCCGAACCCGGCCGCGATCGCCGGCCTGCTGCGCGACCAACTCCTGGCTTCCCAGGCCGCGCCGGCCGTCGCGGTTTCGGCTGCGGTGGCGGTGGATGAGCCGATTGCGATCGTGGGGATGGCGTGCCGGTTCCCGGGTGGGGTGTCTTCGCCGGAGGAGTTGTGGGAGCTGGTCTCCTGCGGTGGTGATGCGGTGGGGGAGTTCCCGTCGGATCGTGGGTGGGATCTGGCTGGGTTGTTCGATCCGACCGGGGTGCGGCCGGGTAGCTCGTATGCGCGTGCGGGTGGGTTCCTGGCGGATGCTGCCGAGTTCGATGCGGGGTTCTTCGGGGTGTCGCCGCGGGAGGCGGTGGCGATGGATCCGCAGCAGCGGCTGCTGCTGGAGGTGACCTGGGAGGCATTCGAGCGGGCTGGGATGGATCCGGCCTCGTTGCGGGGCAGCCGGACCGGTGTCTTCGCCGGCGCGATGTACCACGACTACGCCTCGATCCTGCCGCGCATCGACGAGGACATCGAAGGCCACCTGCTGACCGGCACCTCCGGCAGCGTCATCTCTGGCCGGCTGTCGTACGTCTTCGGGCTGGAGGGTCCGGCGATGACGGTGGATACGGCGTGCTCGTCGTCGCTGGTTGCCCTGCATCTGGCGGGCAATGCGCTGCGCGCGGGGGAGTGCGAGCTGGCGATCGCCGGTGGCGTGACCGTGATGGCCACTCCCGAGGTCTTCGTCGAGTTCAGCCGGCAGCGCGGGCTCTCACCGGATGGCCGCTGCAAGGCCTTCTCGGCGGCTGCGGACGGTGCCGGTTGGGCGGAGGGCGCCGGGATCCTGGTGCTGGAGCGGCTCTCGGACGCCCGGCGGAACGGGCATCGGGTGTTGGCGGTGGTGCGTGGTTCGGCGGTGAATCAGGATGGTGCGTCGAACGGGTTGACGGCGCCGAACGGTCCGTCGCAGCAGCGGGTGATCGAGGCCGCGTTGGCTAATGCTGGT
>DATJNU010000025.1:0-2225 GCA_035507775.1 Jatrophihabitans sp. | reverse complement strand
GACCAGCGACACCTTCGGCTGGTACTGCAGGGTCAGCGCGCCCTCGTCCAGAGCCTGCCGCAGCTCGCCGAGCAGGGTCAGCCGGTCCGCGGAGTTGCGGTCGCGATGCGCCGAGTAGGTCGCGATGCCGGTGCGGGTCTCCTTGGCGATGTACATCGCCACGTCGGACAGGCGCAGCAGGTCCTCGGCGAACAGCGCGTGATCGGGATGCATCGCCACCCCGATGGATGCCTCGATCTCGAGCATCATGCCTTCGAGCGCGACCGGACTGGCCAGCGAGGCCCGGATGCGCTCGGCGACGCCGAGCACCTCGCCCTCGTCGGCGTCCGGCACGATCACCGCGAACTCGTCGCCGCCGAGCCGTGCCAGGTGGTCGCCGGGACGCACCGAGTGGCTGAGCCGGGCGGCGAAGTTGATCAGCAGCTGGTCGCCGACGTGGTGCCCGAGGGTGTCGTTGACCTCCTTGAAGTGGTCGAGGTCGATCAGCAGCAGCCCGAACGGGCGTCCGTCCCGCTTGGACCGGGCGAGCTCGGTGGCCAGCGACTCCTGCAGCAGCATCCGGTTCGCCAGGCCGGTCAGCGGATCGTGGCCCGCCTGATGCTCGCGTTCCAGCGACATCTGGGCCATCTTGAAGACCAGCACCAGCGGGATCAGCAGCAGTGGCAGCAGCTCCCAGGCGGTGTTGGCCACCACCACCACCAGTGGCGACAGCGCCAGCACCGAGAACGTGGTCGCGGTGTAGTGCAGAAAGTCCTGGGTCACCAGCTCCCAGAACGACGCCCGCCAGGCCAGCACGGCCGAGACCAGGATCAGGTTGGTCAGGAAGTACACGGTGCAGGCACCGAGCATCCAGGTCAGGTCCCAGCCGGTGGTGGCCCCGAGCGGATGGTTCAGGCTCGGTGACCGGCCGGCCAGCGCCAGCACCCCCCAGGCCGCATAGATCGACACGTCGTACTGGCCGACGTTGAAGACCCACTTCCACGGCTCCTTGCGCGCCCGGACGTCGGCCATCAGCGAGGCGATGCTGACCACCAGGACGGCGGGCCACGGGCCCCACAGGAAGAGGATGGCCATCGAGAACGCGGTCGACATCACCACGCCCTGCGGGTCGTGGCCGGAGCCCTGGACGAGTGGTCGCAACTCCAGCAGCACCAGCAGCACCGCGGTCATGACCAGCGGCGCGCCGGCCATGCTCAGGTTGGCGTTGCCGACCTGCCAGACGGCGGTGCCGACCAGCACGGCACCGAAGACGACCGACAGGTACCAGGACAGCGTGAACAGCGACAGCCGCGTGAACGGCGGTTGGCCACCGACTGGCCGACTCAGGTCACTGGACACGCGGGTCCTATCGGTGCCATAACCGCGAAGGTGAGCGGAAATCCGTTGTTTGATCAACTGCCCTAGACGCTTCGTCCGGGGTGCGCGCCACGGCGCACCGGATGCCAGATTTGCCCGTCCACAACGGGACAAACGCCACTGCTGTATACCACACCCATCTCACGGTCGTAGGCTCGGCACGGGCACCCACCGGATCGGAGGTGCAACGCATGCGGGAGAACCACGACCCTGCCGGACCGGGCGGCACCGACCCCGCCGCACCGGGCGGCATCGCACCGGAGGGCACCGAGGCAGGCACCGACCTGGAATACGACCTGGCGCACGAGGCGGCGGAGATCGATGCCGACGCCTGCTCCGAGGACAGCCCCGAACCGGTCACCCAGGTCGCCAACCGGACCGAGGCCTACGACGGCGACTACGGCTACGACCTGGCGCACGAGCTGCCGGAGCCGGCCCGGCCACCCGGGCACCGGCCACGCCGGTAGCCGGAGCCGGCCCGGATGGCCGGCTTCCGGGCCGGCCCGCGGGGATCGAACCCGGCTGGCTCAGCCGGCCCGGCCGAGGCTGACGGGTTCGAGGCCCGGGTCGTCCTCGGCCAGCGGCCCGCCGAGCGAGGGGTGCGGGACCGCGCCATCCCCGCGGAGGTCCTCGAAGGCCGGCTCGTCGGGGTCGGGCAGCAACTCGTAGCCCTGGTCGGAGAGCCGGATCGGCAGGTTGTCCGCGTCCAGCTCGACCGAGCCGGACATGCCACGCCGCCGCTTGGTGAAGGCTGAGGTGCCGCGCGCCAGGTCGTGGCCGATCGACTCGGGATCGACCTCGTAGGCGACGTGGCTGGTCTCCTCCTTCAGGTACTGCCGCGAGTAGATCCGGCCGGTGACCAGCACCGG
>DATJNU010000024.1:0-30024 GCA_035507775.1 Jatrophihabitans sp. | reverse complement strand
TGACCCCGTACACCGAGAGCGGCTCGGTGACCGGCTGGAAGTAGGTCGTGCCGCCCGAGGTGCAGTTGCCGCTGCCGCCCGAGGTCAGGCCCAGCGCGACCGAGCCGGCGAACAGCGAGCCGCCGGAGTCGCCGGGCTCGGCGCAGACGTTGGTCTTGATCAGGCCCGAGACGGTGCCTTCGGAGTAGGTGACCGTGGCGCCGGTCGCCTGCACGGTGCCGCTGTGCACGCCGCTGGTGCTGCCGCTGCGCTTCACCGACTCACCGACGTAGGCATTGCCCGCCGAGGTGATGTCCTGGCTGCCGCCGTAGAGGTCGACGGTGCCCGGCGGGACGCTGCCGTTGGTGTACTGCACGATCGCGTAGTCGTTGCCCGGGAAGCTGCTGCCGACCGTGTTGCCGAGCTTCGTGGTCTGCGAGGAGTTGGAGTACCAGCTGGACGCGACGTTGCCGCAGTGGCCGGCCGTCAGGAAGTAGTAGGTGCTGCCCGACCTGACGTTGAAGCCCAGGGAGCAGCGGTAGCCGCCGCCGTAGATGGCGTCGCCACCGGCGGCCCGCAGGGAGAACGTCCCGGCGGTGTGCTCCAGCCGGGCCGCGCCACCGGCCCGGGTGACCGCGGCGGTGACCTTGGCCAGCTTCGCGCCGGTGACGGTGCTGTCGACCGTGACGACGACCTGGTCGGTGGCCGGGTCGACGGCCCAGGCGGTGCCGGGAATCCGGGCGGTCCGGTCGAGGGACGAGGTGACCCCGGCCAGCGCCGCGGCGTTGTAGGTCACCAGCTTCGGCGTCGCACCGATCGCGCGGGCCTGCGCCGCGGCCGCCGAGTCGGTGACGGTGACGACCGGTCGGCCGGCGGAATCGACGTAGGCGCCGGCGCTGTGCGTACCGAGCTGTGCGGCCAGGGCGGTGGCGGCCGCGGGAGTGGCGGCCTTGGCCGGCGCGGCGGCCTGCGAGCTCTGGGCGCCGAGCAGGGCACCCGCCGTGAGGGCGGAGACGGCGAGGGTGACCGCTCCGGTCCGGCGGGAGATACGGGTGATTCGCACTACGAGCCTCCTATCGGGGGGCTGGACGGCACGGGGTAGCACGTCCAGTGGCTCGGTCTGCACGTTCCTGTCGAATCGGGTGACCGTTACGTTCGGTAGTTCCTTACCGACTAAACGGACAAACCGAGGTGCCACAGGTTTATCAGCCAACTCTTACTCTCGCAAGAGGAGATTCATAGACTCAGCTTGGAGACCGGCCCGAAACCGGCTCACACCGCGGGCACTGGCGTGATCGGAAGGCCACGGAAGCGGGCGCACCGGACGGCCCGTCCCGGGCCGGGACGCCCATCCACCATTGCCGCGACCGACCGTTCCGGCAACTCAGAGTCACAGTCGCTCGGCCCTACCCGGACGGGCTACTCGCGAGTAACCTCGCCCGCATGCCCACCCACGAGGTGTTCAACGTCCCCTCGCCGTGGACCGGCGTGAACCTCTTCGCGGATGACCGCGCACTGTCCGGCGCGCTCGCCGAGGCGGGGGCGGACGCCGAGGAACTGGAACTGCTGCGCCGCCTCGGGGAACTCGCCGGCACCCCGCTGGCCCAGGAGTGGGGCCGGCTCGCCAACAGCCACCCGCCGGTGCTGCGCACCCACGACCGGTACGGACACCGGATCGACGAGGTCGAGTTCCACCCGTCCTGGCACGAGCTGATGGCGGTCGCGGTGTCGAACGGGCTGCAGGCCGCGCCCTGGGCCCCCGGCGCCACCAAGCACGCCCATCTGAGCCGGGCGGCCGGCTTCTACGTCTGGAGCCAGGTGGAACAGGGGCACCTGTGCCCGATCTCGATGAGCTATGCCGTGCTGCCGACGCTGCGGCACAGCCCGGAACTGGCCGCCCGGTACGAGCCCGGGCTGCTCTCGGACGCCTACGACTTCGGGCTGCGGCCGGCCCGGGCCAAGCGCGGCCTGCTCGCGGGGATGGCGATGACCGAGAAGCAGGGCGGCTCGGACGTCCACGCCAACACCACCCGGGCCGTCGGCCAGCCGGACGGCAGCTACCGACTCACCGGGCACAAGTGGTTCTGCTCGGCCCCGATGTGCGACCTGTTCCTGGTACTGGCCCAGACCGAGGAGGGGCTGGGCTGCTTCGCCGTGCCGCGGGTGCTGCCCGACGGCACCCGGAACCCGTTCGCGCTGCAGCGGCTGAAGGACAAGCTGGGCAACCGGTCGAACGCCTCGTCCGAGGTGGAGTTCGACGGCACCGTGGGCTGGCTCGTCGGCGAGCCCGGCCGCGGCGTGCGCACGATCATCGACATGGTCGCGATGACCAGGCTGGACTGCGTGATCGGCTCGGCGGGCCTGCAGCGCGCGGCGCTGACCCAGGCCCTGCATCACGTCGCCGGGCGGTCGGCCTTCGGCGCCCGGCTGGCCGACCAGCCGCTGATGCGCGCGGTGCTCGCGGACCTGGCCGTCGAGGTGGACGCGGCGATGCAGCTGTCCCTCCGGCTGGCCGGCGCGGTCGACCGGGGTGAGACGGCGCTGCTCCGGCTGGGCGTGGCGGCAGCCAAGTTCTGGGTCTGCAAGCGCACCAGCACGGTGGTGGGCGAGTCCCTGGAATGCCTGGGCGGGGCCGGCTACGTCGAGGAGTCACCGCTGCCCAGGTACTACCGGGAATCACCGCTGAACTCGATCTGGGAGGGTTCGGGCAACGTCATCGCCCTCGACGTGCTGCGTGCGCTCGGCCGCGAACCGGCCACCCTCGAGGTGCTGACCGACGAGCTGGCCGGCACCACCGGGGCCGATCCGAGGCTGGACGCCGCGGTCGCGCAGCTGACCGATCTGCTCCGAATGGCCAGCACCGACCCGGCAGCGGCCGCCCGGCAGGCCCGCACGCTCACCGGCCTGCTGGCGCGCACCCTGCAGGCCTCGCTGCTGGTGCGGGCGGCGGAGGGGCCGGAGCCTGCCCGGGCCGCGATCGCCGAGGCGTTCCTGGCGAGCCGGTTGGCCGCCGAGCCACCGGCGGTCTTCGGCACCGGCCCGCTCGCCGCCGGCCTGGGCGATCAGATCGTCGGCTACACCGATCCCAACGCCGCATAACAATTCGATTACAGCAGCCGTGGCCGGGACCAACCGGCCCGTTCGCCGTCGATTTAACTCTCCGTAACTACCTAAGTGCGGGGAGTGCGCAATGTGGCGACGGGGCCTGGCCGGACGGGCGCTGCTGCTGCTCGCCGTCGCCGCCGCGCTGCTGGTCGCGGTGCCGGCAACCCGGGTCGCCGAGGCGCGCACCCCGCGCGATGGCCAGGCAGCCGGCGCGCGGCTCAGCACGGACGGCTACCGGTGGCTCGACTACTACCGGTCGCTCGGCGGCCTCGGCCCGCTCGTCCGGGATCCCGCGCTGGAGGCGCAGGAGGCCCTGCACGTCCGCTACCTGGCCGACGACGCGCAGGCCTGCGAGACGGACGTGCACGACGAACTCACCGTCCCGGTGGCCGGCTGCCCGGCCAACCCGCACGCGACCGCGGCCGGCAAGCTGGCCGCGACCAACAGCGATGTCACCCGGCTCGACACCCCGGCCTCGGACGCGATCGCGGTACGGAACTGGTTCGTCTCCGGCTTCCATGCCCTGACCCTGCTGGAACCGCGGTTGCGCAGCACCGGTTACGCCGCCTACGACACCCCGGCGCCGGCCGGGGCGGGGACGCTGCCGTACCGGTTCACCGCGGCCGTGGACGTCTACCGAGGCCGGACCGGCGGGTACGACGGCCGGCTGCTGGCCTTTCCCGCACCCGGCGCGGTGAGCCCGCTGCTGTCCTACCGGGTCGGCGGCGAGTCACCCGAACCGTTCCGGGATGCCGTGCCCGGTGCGCCCTGCCACGGCTGGGGCACGCTGCGCGCCGTGTCCGCGCCGATCGTCGTGCAGTGGCCGGTCGGCACGCCGGCGCCGTCCGGTGCCGCGGTTGTCACCGACCTGACCACCGGCCGCGCGTTGCCCACCTGCGCGCTCACTGCCACCGACTACCCGGCCGGCTCACTGGCCAGCACGCTGCTGCTCGGCACCAACCGGGTCACCGAGGCGGCGCTGTACTACACCGACGCGCCGTTCCAGGCCGGCCACCGGTACCGGCTGACTGCCGGCGGCCGGACGCTCACCGACTTCCGCACCACCACCGGCGCGTCCTGACGGCGCCGCCCCTAGCTGCCACTCCCACCGGCGGCACGGCGCCGGGCCCGGGCCCGGGCCGCGGGCGTGTCCTCGGCGAGGTTCTCGGCCGTGCCCCCGGCCTCGGCCTTGCCGTCGCCGTCGGACCTGCCGGCCAGCTTCACGGTGCCACCCTCCAGGTCGATCCGGCGGCCACCCGAGGAGTCGCCGACCTCCTCGCGGGTCGCCTGCAGGCGGCGCTTCTCCTCGTCCATGTGGCGCTTGCCCGGGTTGAAGAGAGTGTCGATGCCCCACTGCGTCATGGCCCCAGCCTACGTCCCGGCGCCGGGCGCTGCGGACCGAACAGGCATCGCATACCTGACGTTCCGGTTGGCGGCACTGACAGCGACCGCCCGCGGTACCTATCCTGGCTCCATGAGCTTGTTCCGCCCGAAGACCGACCTGCCGACCGCGGAGACCGCCCTGCGCGGCCGGGACGCCTACCCCTACGAGGTGCCGGAGACGCACTACGTCACCGGCCGGCGGATCCGCGAGCCGTTCGAGCGCGACGGCCTGCAGACGGCGGTGTTCGGCATGGGCTGCTTCTGGGGGGCGGAGAAGGACTTCTGGCAGCACGAGACGGTGTATTCGACGGCGGTCGGTTACTCCGGCGGCCACACCGCCTACCCGACCTACGAGGAGACCTGCACCGGCCGCACCGGCCACACCGAGGTGGTGCGGGTGATCTACGACCCGGCCGAGATCAGCTACGCGGAGCTGCTGAGCATCTTCTTCGAGAACCACGACCCGACCCAGGGCATGCGGCAGGGCAACGACGTCGGCAGCCAGTACCGGTCCGCGGTCTACTACGACTCGGACGAGCAGCGGGTGCAGGCCGAGCAGGCCGCCGCGGCATTCGGTGCCCGGCTGGCCGAGGCCGGCTACGGCGCGATCACCACCGAGATCGCTCCGCTCGGCGCGTTCTACTACGCCGAGGGCTACCACCAGCAGTACCTGGCCAAGAACCCGAACGGCTACTGCCCGGTGCTGGCCACCGGCGTGAGCTGCCCGGTGGGCCTGTTCGCCACGGAATCCTGAGCAGCGCCGGGTCCCGGGGCTGCCTCACCCGGCGGCGCTCGCCGGCGCGGCTCCGCCGCGCCGGGCCACCAGCTTGCCGAGCTCCCAGAGCAGCAGCAGCGCGAGCGCCGGCAACAGCGCCCAGGCGAACTGGCGCATCTGCAGGTCGACGGTGCCGAGCAGCCGGTGCAGCGCATCCATCTGGGTGACCAGCACCGCGAGCGCCAGCTGCACGATGGCCGCCCGGTTCAGCTGGCGGCTGTCGAAGGTGTCGGCGCTGAAGACCGTCGCCGTCTCGGACCGGCACTCGAACGCCGCCACGATCAGGCACAGCGCGAACGCGGCGAAGGCGATGGTGTTGCCGACCCGGGCGTCGTGGAACCGCCACTGCCCGAGCTGCAGCATGAGCAGCAGCCCGACGGTGATGGCCAGCCCCGCCAGTCCCACCGTCACCAGCACGGTGGGGGTGAGCACCGACTCACCGCGCGGCCGGGGCCGGCGGCCCATCAGGCCCGGGCTCTCCCGGTCGAAGCCCAGCGCGAAACCGAACGGGGCGTTCACCACGAAGTGCACCCAGAGCACCTGTGCCGACGAGAAGGGCTCGCCGGCGGCGATGTTGAACAGCGCGGCGCCCAGGAAGGTCAGCACGAAGACGACCAGCAGCACCAGCACGAACCGGATGTACTTCGTCAGGTTGTCATAGATCTTGCGGCCCTGCTCCACCGCGAACACGATGGTGGCGAAGTTGTCGTCGGACAGGATCATCCGGCCGGCGTTCTTGGCCACCTCGGTGCCGGAGCCCATCGCGATGCCGATGTCGGCCGCCTTGATGGCCGGGGCGTCGTTCACCCCGTCCCCGGTCATCGCGACGACCTGCCCCTTCTTCTTCAGGGTGTCGGCCAGCAGCACCTTGTGCTCCGGGGCGACCCGGCCGACCACCCCGATGCCGTCGACGCGGGCCAGCCGCTCCGCCTCCGACCAGCCGGCGAAGTCCGCACCCAGCACCGCCTCGCCGGAGATGCCGACCTGGCGGGCGATCGCCGCGCCGGTGGTCGCGTCGTCGCCGGTCACCATCCGGACCCGGATGTGGGCGGCGTGCGCGTCGGCCACCGCCGCCCGCGACGACTCCCGGGGCGGGTCGACCATGCCGACCAGGCTGGTCAGACGCAGCCCGGTGAGGTAGCCGAGCAGGTCGCCGTCCGGGTCGAAGTAGGCCGGGTCGAGGTCGCGGACGGCTGCGGCCATCACCCGCTGGCCGGCCCGTTCCATCCGGTCCAGGTGCCCGGCCAGCCGGCGGCGCAGCTCGGCGTCCCAGGCGACACCCCGGCCGCCGGCCAGCGCGCTGCTCACCCGGGCCAGCACGGCCGGGGCTGCGCCCTTGACGAAGCAGCGCACCACCGGCCGGCCAGCCGCGTCGGTGGCCGAGTTGAACGTGGCCATCAGCTTGTACGCCGGGTCGAACGGCAGCGTGGCGAGCCGGGGCAGCGCGGCCCGGGTGCCGTCGAGGTCGAGGCCGGCCTTGTGCGCGAGCACCAGCAGCGCCCCCTCGGTCGGGTCGCCGACCACCCCGCCGTCCGCCAGGGTCGCGTCGCTGGCGATCAGGTAGGGCAGCACCGCGCCCTCGACCCCACCGCCGGAGCCGGCCACGTGGTGCACCGCGCCGGCCAGCCCGTACCCGGAGCCGGACACCGTGTAGCGGTCGGTCGCGTCGACCAGCTCCACCGCCGTCATCTGGTTCAGGGTGAGGGTGCCGGTCTTGTCGGAGTTGATGGCCGAGGTGAACCCCAGCGTCTCCACCGACGGCAGGTCCTTGACGATGGCGTTGCGCTTGGCCATCTCGACCCCGCCGATCGACAGGATGGTCTGGCTGACGGTAGGCAGCGCCTCCGGGATCGCGGCGATGGCCAGCGACACGGCGCTGACGAAGAGGGTGTCCCAGGCCTCGCCCCGGCCGCGGCCGAGGGAGAACATCACGATCATGGTCAGCCCGGCCGCCCCGGCGATCCAGAGGGTCAGCCGGTTCAGCTGCCGGTTCAGCGGCGACTGCTCGCGGGCGGTGCTGCTGAGCATCCCCGAGATCTTGCCGAGTTCGGTGCCGCTGCCGGTGGCGGTCACGATCAGCACCCCGCTGCCGTGGGTCACCGGGGTGTTCATGAAGGCCATGTCGGTCTGCTCACCGGGCGCCAGCCGGCCGTCCGGCAGCGACGAGGTGTCCTTCACCGCCGGCACGCTCTCGCCGGTCAGAGTCGACTCGTCGATCTGCAGCGAGTTGGCCAGCACGATCCGGCCGTCGGCGGGCACCTGGTCACCGGCCGCGATCAGCACCACGTCACCGACCACCACCCGCTCGGCCGGGATCTCGGCCTCGGCGCCGTCCCGGCGGACCCGGGCAGTGGCCTTCATCATGGACTTCAGCGCATTCATCGCGCTCTCCGCCTTGCCTTGCTGGCGCAGCCCGACCATCGCGTTGACCACCGTCAGCACGAGCAGCAGCACCGCGGTCGTCCACTCGGCGATGAGCAGCGACACGGTGGCCGCCGCGACCAGGATGAGCTGCATGTAGCTGCGGTATTCCTCCAGGAACCGGACGACGCCCGGCTTCGGCCGCTCCGCCGGCAGCTCGTTCGGCCCGTTGGCGCTGAGCAGTTCCGCGGCCCGCGCGGCGGAGAGCCCGACCGCCGGGTCGACCCCGAGGTCGGCTGCGACCCGTTCCGGCGAGCGGGAGAACCAGGTCCCGCCGGACGGTGGGATGCCGGTCTGCGCGGTCATGGCTGCCTCCTCTGCCGGCTGGTGCTAGCTCGTGGCCTTCCGGCCGGCGTGCCGGTCGCGCTCGGCCAGGTACGGATCCGCTGGAGCGCCCTTCGGCGCCTCGGCCTCGAGGTCGCGCCGGACGGCGGCCAGCTGCTCCCGTGCCCGCCTGCCGACCCGCGGGAACCGCGGGTCGAGCTCGATCAGGGTGTGCGCGATGACCGCCGCGGCACAGATCCGGGCGAACCACTTGCGGTCGGCCGGCACGACGTACCACGGCGCCCACCCGGTGCTGGTCGCCGAGAGCATCGCGGAGAATGCCTGCTGGTAGGCGTCCCAGTGCTCGCGCTCCCGGACATCGGCGGCGGAGAACTTCCAGTTGCGGTCGGGCACGTCGATCCGCTTGAGGAACCGGGTGCGCTGTTCCTCCTTCGACAGGTTGAGGAAGAGCTTCACCAGCCGGATCCCGTTGTCGGACAGGTAGCGCTCCCAGTCGTTGATCTCGCGGTACCGGCGCTGCCAGACGTCCGGGCCGACAGCCGCTGCGGGCAGCCGCTGCCGGGCCAGGTTCTCCGGATGCACCCGGACGACCAGCACCTCCTCGTAGTGCGAGCGGTTGAAGATGCCGATCTGACCCCGGCCGGGCAGGTTCCGGTTGTACCGCCAGAGGAAGTCATGGCCGAGTTCCTCGGCCGAGGGCACCTTGAAGCTGTGCACCCGGACGCCCTGCGGGTTGACCCCGCTCATCACGTGCCGGATGGTGCCGTCCTTGCCGCCGGCGTCGAGGGCCTGCAGGCAGACCAGCACGCCGTAGGTGTCCTGCGCGGCCAGCCGCTGCTGGTACTCGGCGAGCAGTTCGACCCCGGTGCGCAGCAGCTGCCTGCCGTCCTTCTTGGACAGGAAGTCGGCCTTGTACGCCGGGTCGAAGTCTCGGGCCAGGCGCACGCTCGCGCCGGGGAGCACCCGGAGCGGCTCGATGAACTCCGCGATCCGGTGCGCGCGCTCGTCGGTGGTTGCCATCTCGATCCTCGTCCCCGGCCGGGCTCGTCCGGACGGCTCCCGGCGTCACGCCGGATGAGCACCTGGGATGCTGGGAACACCGACGTTAGCGGGACCGGGCTGCCGCCGTCCCGGGACGAAGGGCCCGACTGGGGGCGAGCGTGAAGGGGTGGAGATGGCGTTCCGGGTGGATTCCGAGGTCGGCCGGCTGCGCAAGGTGCTGGTGCACCGGCCCGGCCTGGAGCATGCCCGGCTGACCCCGTCGAACGCCCGCGACCTGCTCTTCGACGACGTGCTGTGGGTGAGCAGGGCCAAGACCGAGCACGACACGTTCTGCGAGGTGATGCGCGAGCGCGGCGTCGAGGTCTTCGAGGTGGAACGGCTGCTGGCCGAGGCCCTCGTCAAGCCCGAGGTGAAGGACTGGATCGGCGAGCAGATCCTGAACGAGCGCGAGGTCGGCATCACCGCGGCCACCCGCGCCCGGGAGTGGGTGGAGGCCGCCGAACCCGGGGAGGTGGCGCAGTTCCTGATCGGTGGCATCACCAAGGCCGACGCCGGCCGGGACGCCGGGCTGGTCTGGGAGGCGGCCGACCCGACCACGATGCTGCTGCCGCCGCTGCCGAACTTCATGTTCCAGCGCGACCCGTCCTGCTGGATCTACGACGGGGTGACGCTGAACCCGATGATGATGCCGGCCCGCAAACCCGAGACGCTCATCATGGAGGCGATCTACCGGTTCCACCCGATGTTCACCGCGGAGCCGTTCCCGATCCTGCTCGGCGGCAGCGGCCGGGACTGGGGCCGGGCACACGTCGAAGGTGGGGACGTGCAGCCGATCGGCAACGGTGCGGTGATGATCGGGATGGGCGAGCGCACCACGCCGCAGGCGGTGCTCTGGATCGCCCGGTCGCTGTTCCGGGCCGGCTCGGCGCGGCAGGTGCTGGCGGTGCACCTGCCGAAGTCGCGGCGGTACATGCACCTCGACACGGTGATCACGATGTGCGACCGCGACCTGGTCACGCTGTACCCGAAGGTGATCGACCAGGCCCGGGTCTGGACCGTGCGGCCGGGGGATTCCGCGGACGACCTGGTGGTGGAGGAGCAGCCCGGCTCGCTGCCGTCGTTGATGGCCGCCGCGCTCGGGGTGGGCGAGATGCGCCGGGTGGAGACCGGCGGGGACGAGTTCGCCGCCGAGCGCGAGCAGTGGGACGACGGCAACAACCTGGTCGCGCTGGAGCCGGGCGTGGTGATCGGGTACGCCCGGAACGTCGCGACCAACACCGCGCTGCGCAAGGCCGGCGTCGAGGTGATCACCGTGGACGGCTCCGAGCTCGGCCGCGGCCGGGGCGGCTCGCACTGCATGACCTGCCCGCTGGAACGGGACAGCGCCTTCTGATGGCGGCGCTTCTCTGATGGCGGTGTCGTTCTGATGGTGGGTACTTCTCCGGTGGGGGTGCTGGACGCGCTCCGGCGGCACCCCGACGTCGAGGCGCCGAACCTGTACGCGGTCGACGCCACCGACCGATTGCTCCTGGACACGGCGGAACCTGCCCTGTCGTCGGCGCGTCCGGGCTCGGTAGTGGTGGTGGGCGACCGGTACGGCGCCCTGACGCTGGGGGCGGCGTCCCGGTTCGGATGCGAGGGCATCCGGTGCCACACCGACTCGCTGGCCGGAGAGCTGGCTCGGGCCGCCAACGCCTCGCGACTGGAGCTGGCCGCCAGCTATCGCGATCTTGCCTTGTCCACCGAGCTGTTCTCGAACGCCGAGGTGGTGCTCCTGCAGGCACCACGCGGCCTGGACGAGCTGGCCGAGATCGTCGGGCTGGTCGCGGCGGCCGCGGCGCCGTCGGTGCGGGTGTATCTGGGCGGCCGGGTGAAGTACCTGAGCCCGGCCATGAACGAGGTGATGGGCGCCGCGTTCGGCTCGGTGTCGGCCGGGCTGGCCCGGCAGAAGTCCCGGGTGATCGTCGCGACCGGGCCGAAGCCCCTGGATGCGGGGTTTCCCTCATTCCCGCACCGGGAATGGCATGCCGAGCTCGGGTTGTGGGTGTGCGCGCACGGCGGAGCGTTCGCCGGCACCCGGATCGACATCGGGACGCGGCGGCTGCTGGCGGTGCTCGACCGGCTGCCGGCGTCGGCGTCGGCGATCGACCTCGGCTGTGGCACCGGGCTGCTCGCCTGCGCGCTGGCTCGCCGCGGGCTGCCGGTGCTGGCCTCGGATTCCTCGGCCGCAGCGGTCCGCTCGGCCTCGGCCAGCGCGGCGGCCAACGACCTGGCGTCGCTGGTGACGGTGCGCCGCGACGACGCGCTGTCGAGCGTGCCGGACGAGAGCGCGCCGCTGATCGTGTGCAACCCGCCGTTCCACCTGGGCGGGGCGGTGCACGCGGGTGCCGCGGTGAAACTCTTCGAGGCGGCGGCCAGGGTGCTGGCGCCGGGTGGCGAGCTGTGGACGGTCTACAACAGCCACCTCGGGTACGCCCCGGCGCTGCGCCGGCTGATCGGGCCGACCCGGACGGTGCATCGCGACCCGAAGTTCACCGTGACGGCGACGGTGAAGCCGGACCGCTGATCAGTGCGCGGACGGCGTCGGCAGGGCGGTCGGGACGACCGGGGCGGGGGACGACGGCGCGGCGGCGGTCGAGGGCGCCGCGGACGGCGTCGCGCTGCGCGACGGGGCGGGCGCGGCCGAGCTGATCGCGACGGCGGGCTGGGACGGGCTCAGGTCGACCGGCGACTGGACCGAGGCCGGGTTCGCGCTGGTGCCGGTGTCCGAGCCGGGCGCGGCCGGGAACGAGTGCGCCGGCTGGCCGGTCAGGTAGTCGTTGTAGATCGCCACCACGTCGGTGGCGTACCAGTCCACGTCGTTGTACGACAGCGCCGCCGACCAGCGGCCGTCCCCGGTGGCGAGGTCGTGCCCGTCGGCGCACAGGTACCGGGCCGCGGTGGCGGCCGCCGCGTCGATGCTCTGCATGTCGCCGTGGCCCCAGCGCTGCCAGGTGTCCGGAATGAACTGCAGCGGTCCGGCGGCGCGGACCGCCCTGCCCGAGGAGTCGCTGAGCGCCCCGATCACACCCGGCTCGGAACCGTCCAGCGGCGGCCCGAGCAGCGCCGGCCGGTCGATGCCGTCGGAGCCGATGTTGGAGCCGTTCAGCCGCCCGTGGTCGGTCTCGATCCGGCCGAACGCGGCGATGAACTCCCACTGGATGCCGCAGCCGGGCTGGGCGTGCTGCTGCGCGGCGGCCGCGGCCCGGTAGGCGACGAGCGCGCGGATCGGGATGTCGGTCTGGGCCGCCAGCCGCAGCTCGTCCGCCGAGTAGCGCGGGGCCGGCCGCGGCACGGCGCGGGTCGCCCGGCTCACCCGCTCAGGTCGCTCGGACTGCGTCGGTGCGGCCGGCTTGGGCTGCTGGTGCCGGGCCGGCGAGGCGGACATCTCGATCGCCTGGTGCGCGCTCACCGGCACCACACCGCAGGCAATTACTGCGAAACCGACCATCCGGAGGCCGCGCGCCCCACCTCGTCGAGGCTCCTGGCTCCGGTGCCGTCCACTACGGTGGCGGCCGGGCGTCCGCGCGCTGAACATATGGGAGCAAAGGCTAACAGTCGGCACGAAAGGCTCTGGCGTCGGGTCCGGCGGCCGAGCCTGCCGACGCTGCGCAACCTGATCGACACTACCGGTGACCGCCGGGTGGGCGCGACTCGGCCGGCGGGGACCGTCGCGTCACTGCCGGGCAGCGGACCTCGCGGGCCGAGCCCAGATCCACCTGCAGCCACTGCGGATCGCTGAACGCGCTCGACCACCTGCTGTTCTGGTCGCCGTCCACCGCGGCGCCGGCCGGGAAGACCGACGACTCGGTGGACGACACCACGACCGGCCTGTCCTGCGAGAGCAGCACCTGCGTGCTCGCGGCCGCAGCCGGGGTCGCGGCCCCGGCCAGGAAGGAGGCCAGCGCCAAACGACCCACGAGCTAACGTTTGTCCGGAACTCGTCCGAATCGCGTGCCAGGGCGCTGGCGGGCGGGCCGGACGTCACGCGCACCGTGGTTACTCGTTGGTAGGACATGACCGGCGGTCATCCACCGCCACCGAGAGTGAGGGGGTTTCCCGTGCGCCGACTGGCATCCGCACTCACCGCCGCCGCTGCACTCGCCGTCGGGCTCGCCACCGCCGGGCTCACCGCCCCGGCCGGCGCCGCCACCGACAACCGGGCCACGGCCACCGGCCTGCGCTATGTCGCGCTGGGCGACTCCTACAGCGCGGCCTCGGGCACCCTGCCACCCGACCCGACCGCCGCCCCGGAATGCGCGCGCTCGCTGGTCAACTA
The DNA here is from genome assembly GCA_035507775.1 of Jatrophihabitans sp. GTDB lineage: Bacteria > Actinomycetota > Actinomycetes > Mycobacteriales > Jatrophihabitantaceae > Jatrophihabitans_A. The sequence goes on along the minus strand of DATJNU010000024.1, from coordinate 16,756 downwards.
CCCGCACGACCTCGCCGCCCGGACCGGAGCTCGGCTGACCGACGTGACCTGCGGCGCCGCAGAGACCAAGGACTACTTCGGCTCCCAGTACCCCGGCGTACCCGCCCAGCTCGACGCCGTGGGCCCCGACACCCAGCTCGTCACGATGACCATCGGCGGCAACGACAGCGGTGTCTTCCTCGACGCGATCCTCGACTGCGGCACGGCCGGGACGGCCACCCTCGGCCAGGGCCACCCCTGCCAGGACAGGTACGGCTCGTCCTTCGCCGACACCATCACCGGCACCACCTACCCGGCCCTGGTGCGCGCGTTGCAGGCCGTCCGCGCCAAGGCCCCGAACGCCGAGGTCGCCATCCTGGGCTACCCGTGGATCCTGCCGAGGACCGGTGGCTGCTTCCCGGTGATGCCGGTCGCGTCCGGGGACGTGCCGTACCTGCGCGGCATCCAGGCCACCCTGAACGACGCGGTCCGCCGGGCCGCCGCCGCGACCGGCGCCAGCTACGTCGACCTGAGCACCGCCTCGGAGGGGCACGACGCCTGCCAGCCGCTGGGAGTGCGCTGGATCGAGCCGGTGCTGCTGGGCACCAACCCGGTGATCGTGCACCCGAACGCCTACGGCGAGTCCCGGATGGCCGACCTTGCCGTGCAGGCACTGGGGCTGTAGCCCGGCCTCAGCGTCCGGGGTCCCGCCTGGCGCGGGCCCGGCGCTTGCCCTCGTGCAGCGCCTGCACCCGCGCGACCGGGATCGCCCGGCCCTCGACGACCAGCTCGTCGGGCAACGGCTGCGGCGCGGGCAGCAGCTCGGCCCACCGGTCCCGGCCGCCGAGCAGCCCGGGGGCGGTGCGCAGCGTGAAGTCGGCCGGCGTCACCGAGGCCAGGTCCGGCCACGCGACCGGGAACGACACCGGCACCCCCGGACGCAGCCGCGGGCTGTAGGCGGCCACCACGGTCGCGTTGCCGGCCCGGGTCGCGTCCAGGAACACCTTGCCCGCCCGGTCCTCGCGCAGGAACGCCGTGGTCACCAGCGCCGGGTCGAGCCGCTCGGCCCGCGCCGCCAGCGCCCGGGTGGCAGCCGCCGCATCCGCCAGTGACACCCCGGCCAGCGGCACCAGCACGTGCACGCCCTTGGCCCCGCTGGTCTTGACCGCGCCGGCCAACCCGGCCTCGGCCAGCGCGGCCCGCACCAGCTCGGCCGCCCGCACGGCGACGCCGAACGAAGCCCCCACCGGCGGGTCGATGTCCAGCACCAGGTAGGTCGGCTCGTCCGGCCGCTCGGCCCGCCACAGCGTCGGGTGGTACTCGACCGCCCGCTGGTTGGCGAACCACAGCAGCGCCCGGCGGTCGTTGCACAGCCCGTAGGAGAGCTCGCGGTGCGAGGCGTGCGACCACATCGGGTATCGCGGCAGCCAGTCGGGGGCGTAGCCGGGCAGGTTCTTCTGCATGAACGGCCGCTGGCCGCGCAGCACCCGCATCACCGACAGCGGCCGGTCCGCGAGTTCGCGCAGCAGGCCGTCCGAGGCGGCGAGCAGGTAGTCCACCAGGTCACGCTTGCTGGCGCCGGCGCCGGGGAACAGCGGCTCGTCGAGGTTGGTCAGCCGGACGTCGGGCTCCACGGCCCCATCGTGCCGCACCCGCTCAGCAGTCCTGGTGCAGCGCGGCCTTGGCGAACCCGCCGGTCTGGTAGAGGAACTGGTAGGCCCAGTCGAGCGGGGACGGCGAGCCCGGTGCCGCGGTCACCCGCACGGTGCCCGGCATGCACCGGGTGACGAGCAGCCGGGCCCGGGAGACGTGATACCTCGAGGTCACCACCAGCACCGACGTCCAGTGGTGCTGCCGGGCCAGGATCCCGATCTCCTCGGCCTCGCCCCGGGTGGTCTGCGGGTCGGGCCGGAAGCAGATGACCCGGTAGTCCGGGCTGCCGTCGGTGCAGGCGTGCTTGGCCTGCCGTTGCTGCTCGGACTCGATCGAGATCACCAGGGTGCCGGCGTAGTGCGCCGCGGCCAGCGCGTACGCCTCGGTGAGCCGGCCGTCCACGTCCGGTGGGCCGAGCACCAGGATCGCGTCGGCCCTGGCCGGCCGGTCGATCGTCGGCTCGGCCACCACCACGACGCAGGCGACCAGCCAGGTCACCACCAGCACGGCCAGCGCGGTGCCGAGCAGCCTGCGCACCCGCGATTGGCGACGCGACCGGCGGCGGCGCGCGGTCAGCAGCCGTCCCACCAGCGACCACCCGCGCGCCACGGCGCAAGCGTAGCCAGGCTGGCTAGGCTGTGACACGTGCCGGAGTTGCCGGAGGTCGAGGCCCTCGCCGCGTTCCTGCGCGAGCAGGCGGTGGGGCGGATCGTCGCGCGCTCGGACGTGGCCGCCTTCAGCGCGGTCAAGACGTTCGATCCGCCGCTGACCGCGCTCAACGGGCTGACCGTGACCGGTGCCGGCCGGCACGGCAAGTTCCTGGACCTCGAGGTGGACGGGCTGCACCTGGTCACCCACCTGTCCCGCGGTGGCTGGCTGCAGTGGCGCGAGTCGCTGCCGGCCGCCCCGCCGAAGCCCGGCCGGGGCCCGCTCGCGTTCCGCCTGCACCTGGCGCCCGATCCGGACCGGGCGCCGGGCGAGCAGGCCGAGGACGCCGGCTTCGACCTCACCGAGGCCGGCACCCAGAAGCGGCTGGCCGTCTACCTGGTGCGCGATCCGCTGGACGTCCCCGGCATCGCCCGGCTCGGCCCGGACGCGCTGCGGGTCGGCCTGCCCGAGTTCGCCGACCTGCTGGCCGGCCAGCGGGCCCAGCTCAAGGGCGTGCTCACCAGCCAGTCGGTGGTCGCCGGCATCGGCAACGCCTACTCCGACGAGATCCTGCACGCGGCGCGGCTGTCGCCGTTCGCGATCGCGGCCCGGCTCACCGAGGCCCAGGTCGGCGCGCTGCACACCGCGATGCGCGCGACGCTGACCGACGCGGTCCGCCGCTCGGTCGGGCAGCGGGCGGCCACCCTGAAGTCGGAGAAGCGCAGCGGGCTGGCCGTGCACGCCCGGACCGGCCTGCCGTGCCCGGTCTGCGGGGACACGGTGCGCGAGGTGTCGTTCGCCGACAAGTCCCTGCAGTACTGCCCGACCTGCCAGACCGGCGGCAAGAACCTGGCCGACCGGCGGCTGTCCCGGCTGGTGAAGTAGCCGGCCGGCGCGGCGCCGTCGAGCCACGAACGAGACTGGGGCAGACTGGAGCAATGACGGAATTCGGGCTGGACGATCTGCCCACCATCCATCGTGACGAGGTGCGCGGGGAACACGTGATCCTCGACGTCCGGGAGGACTCCGAGTGGGCCGCCGGGCATATCGAGGGCGCCGTGCACGTGCCACTGGACCGGCTGGCGAACCGGATGCTCTACGAACCGGGTGAGCTGCTCACCGACCGGCCCCTGGTGGTGACCTGTAAGGGCGGCGGCCGGGCCCGGCGGGCGACCAGCTGGCTGAACCGCAACGGCTTCGACGCGGTGGTGCTCGACGGCGGCATGGTCGGCTGGCACGGCACCGGCCGCCCCATGGTCAGCGACACCGGCGACGAGCCGACCATCCGATAGCGAGGCCGACGTGGCTCGCCCACGGCTGCGACACCGAACCCGCCCACCACTGCCGCCCTGCGAGCGGCCGCTGGTCATCGCGCACCGCGGCGCATCCTACGACGTCGCCGAGCACACCCTGCCCGCCTACCTGGCCGCCATCGAGACCGGTGCGGACGGCCTGGAGTGCGACGTCCGGCTGACCCGCGACGGCCACCTGGTCTGCGTGCACGACCGGACGGTCAACCGCACCTCGAACGGCTCCGGGATCGTCAGCGAGTACGACCTGAACGACCTGCGCGAGCTGGACTTCCAGTCCTGGCGGGACGACCTGCCCGACGCAGCCGACCAGCTGCGGTCGGACTCGCCGTACCTGGCCGGGGTGGCGCCCGACCGGCTGGCCGCGGACAGCTCCCGGGTGCTCACCCTCGAGACCCTGCTCGAGGTGGTGGCCGACGCCGGCCGGCCGCTGCGGCTGCTGATCGAGACCAAGCACCCGACCCGCTACGGCGGCCTGGTCGAGAAGGAGCTGGTGCGGCTGCTGAACCGGTTCGGCTGGGCGCCGCCGCCGGGGGAGCCGGCCGCGGCGGATTCCCCGGTCACCGTGATGAGCTTCGCCCAGGTCGCGCTGCGCCGGGTGCGGCTGCTGTCGCCCACGATGCCGCTGGTTCTCCTGCTGCTGCGCGAGACGCCGTTCCGGCGGGACGGCTCGCTGCCCGGCGGGGTCCGGATCGCCGGCCCCGGCGTGAAACTGCTCCGCGAGGAGCCCGACTTCGTCGAGCGGGTGCACGCCGCCGGCAACCGGGTCTACTGCTGGACGGTGGATCAGCCATCGGACATCGAGCTGGTGCGCCGGCTCGGCGTCGACGCGATCATCACCAACCGGCCGGGCGAGGTGCGCGCCCAGCTCGGCCACCCTCACCAAGCCCCGTAATTCCGGGGCCGGCGACCGGCCACCCCGGTCGCGACGGATACTGTCCGTTCGGAATGATCGAGGCGTCGATGAGCCGGTACTGAGAAGGACTAAAGTCCCGTTTACGCCGACACGGTCACGGGTACAACGTCTGAAGACATCGACCGGCCGACTGGAAACGCCAGTGGCGCCGAGGGGGGAAGCTGGTGGCGACTTTGTGGGTCAGGCATGCGCCGGCCAGCGCAGCCGTTGCCCGCCGGAGCGTGTCGGCCGCCTTCGAACAGGCGGGGGTAACCGCCGACGAGGCCTACGACGCCGCCCTCATCGCCAGCGAGCTGGTCGGCAACGCGGTCCGGCACGGCCTGCCCCTTCCCTCCGGCCACATCGCCGTCGACTGGTCACTGGACGGCGCCTCCTACCGGATCTCCGTGACCGACGGCGGCAGGGCCCCGCAGATCGAGCCCCGCAGTGCCGCCGTGCAGGACACCAGCGGCCGCGGCCTGATGATCGTTGCCGCGCTGGCCAGCCAGTGGGGGGTGGACAGCGACGGGCCCGGCACCCGGGTCTGGGTCGTCGGGGTTCTGTCCAGACCCACCGACCGCAGGGACGACGACCCGTCGCTGCAGTCGGTCAGCTGACCACCGCTGCCGGTAGCTGACCGGGACTCACCCGAAGGCAGCGGCACGGCCCGCTCGGAGACGGGCCGTGCCCGACAGCGTTCAGGCCGGCAGGCTGCGCATCACCCGCAGTGCCACCGACAGGGTCGCCAGGTCGACCTGCTCCCGCGAGAGCGCCTCGGCGAACGTCGACCGCGCCCGCTCCACCCGCTCCGGGTTCTGCTGCGCCCACTGGGCCATCCGCTCGGTGGCCAGCAGCTCCGGATCGGTGTGCTTGCACACCGAGGTGGTGATCGAGGCCAGCGCCGCGTAGACGTCGTGCCGCATCGCGGCCCGGGCCAGCGCCGACCAGCGGTCGTCGCGGGGCAGGGCGGTGATCGCGGTGAGCATCTCGTCCACCGACAGCTGCTCGGAGAGGGCGAAGTGCAGGTCGGCGATCTCGGCCGGATCCCCGTCGTTGGCGGTCGCGATCTCGACCACGTCCAGCAGCAGGAAGCAGGACAGCAGGTTGGTGATCCGCACCGCCAGCTCGCGCGGCAGACCGTGGCCGATCAGCCGGTCGATCTCGGCGTAGAAGTTCTCCCGCTCCCGGCCGCGCAGCAGGTCGGAGACCTTCGGCGCCAGCGCGTCGAAGGTCGGCTTGAACCGCTCGATCTCGGTGGCCACGTCGCTGATCGGGAACCGGACGTCCACCAGCCAGCGCACCGCCCGGTCGATGGTCCGGCGCACCTCGCGGTAGCCGACGTGCTGGGCGCTGGTCGGCACCTGGTTGTCCAGCGCCTCCAGGTCGCCCCAGATGTCGGCCAGCCCGAAGACCTCCCGCACCACCGCGTACGCCCGGGCGATCTGGGCGACGTCCGCCCCGGTCTCCTCCTGGGCCCGGAAGACGAACGTGATGCCGCCCCGGTTGACCATGTCGTTCACCACGCTGGTGGTGATGATCTCGCGGTGCAGCGGGTGCTCGGCCAGGCTGCCGGTCAGTTCCTCGGCGATCGGCTGCGGGAAGTACTCGGCCAGGCTGCCCTGGAACCAGGGCTCGTCCGGCAGCGTGGAGCCGCCGATGCGCTCGGCCAGCACGATCTTGACGTAGGCGGCCAGCACCGCCAGCTCCGGCGAGGTCAGCCCGGTGTGCTCGGCCTCGCGGACCGCGAGCTCCTTGTCGGCGGGCAGGAACTCGATCTCGCGGTCGAGCAGGCCGGCCTTCTCCATCTCGCGCAGCAGCCGCCGGTGCACCGAGACCAGGGCCCGGGCGCCGTGCCGGGCCACCCCGAGCAGGATGTTCTGCTCGTAGTTGTCGCGCAGCACCAGCTCGGCCACCTCGTCGGTCACCGAGGCGAGCAGCTTGTTCCGCTGCGGCACGTCGATGACGCCGGACCGGACGGCCGAGTCGAGCAGGATCTTGATGTTCACCTCGTGGTCGGAGGTGTCGACACCGGCCGAGTTGTCGATGGCATCGGTATTCACCCGGCCACCGGCGCGGGCGTACTCGATCCGGCCGAGCTGGGTCAGGCCCAGGTTGCCGCCCTCGCCGACGACCCGGGCCCGCAGCTCGCTGCCGTCGGCGCGCAGCGCGTCGTTGGCCTTGTCGCCGGCGTCCAGGTTGGTCTCGGTGGACGCCTTGACGTACGTGCCGATGCCGCCGTTCCACAGCAGGTCGACCGGCGCGGTCAGGATGGCGTGGATCAGCGCTGCCGGCGCCAGCGCGCTCACCCCGGCCGGGATCCGCAGCGCCTCCCGCACCTCGGGCGAGATCGGGATGGCCTTCAGGGTGCGCGGGTAGACCCCGCCACCGGCCGAGATCAGCGAGCTGTCGTAGTCGGCCCAGCTCGAGCGCGGTAGCTCGAACAGCCGGCGCCGCTCGGCGTAGGAGCGGGCCGCGTTCGGGTTGGGGTCCAGGAAGACGTGCCGGTGGTCGAAGGCGGCCACCAGCCGGATGTGCTCGGACAGCAGCATCCCGTTGCCGAAGACGTCGCCGGACATGTCGCCGACGCCGACCACGGTGAAGTCCTGGCGCTGGGTGTCCAGGCCGAGCTCGCGGAAGTGGTACTTCACCGACTCCCAGGCCCCCCGGGCGGTGATGCCCATCGCCTTGTGGTCGTAGCCCACCGACCCGCCGGAGGCGAACGCGTCGCCCAGCCAGAACCCGCGGTCGACCGCGATCTGGTTGGCGATGTCGGAGAAGGTGGCGGTGCCCTTGTCCGCGGCCACCACCAGGTACGGATCGTCGCCGTCGTAGCAGCGGGTGGCCGGCGGCTTCACCACCAGCTGGCTGCCGTCGGCGTCCCGGGAGTAGTTGTCGGTCAGCTCCAGCAGCGAGGTGATGAAGATCTGGTAGCAGGCCACGCCCTCGGCCAGCCACGCGTCCCGGTCGACCGACGGGTCCGGCAGCGACTTGGCCACAAAGCCGCCCTTGGAGCCGACCGGCACGATGACGGTGTTCTTGACCATCTGCGCCTTGACCAGGCCCAGGACCTCGGTGCGGAAGTCCTCCCGGCGGTCCGACCAGCGCAGTCCGCCGCGGGCGACCGGGCCGAACCTCAGGTGCACGCCCTCGATCCGCGGCGAGTACACCCAGATCTCGAACTTCGGCCGCGGCTCGGGCAGCTCCTCGATGGCGTGCGGGTCGAGCTTGACCGCGAACGCCGCCGGCGGCACGCCGTTCTCGTCGGCCTGGAAGTAGTTGGTGCGCAGCGAGGCGGTGATCAGGCCGAGCAGCGAGCGCAGGATGCGGTCCTGGTCGAGGCTGGAGACGGCGGCCAGCGCGGTGTCGATCTCCTCCCGCAGCCGGTCCTGCGCGTCCTCCGCGGCCTCGGCCGGCACCCGGTCGGCGAAGTCCGGGTCGAAGCGCGCCTCGAACAGTTCGACGAGCAGCTTGGCGATGCCGGTGTGCTGGCTCAGCGTCTGCTCGATGTAGCCCTGGCTGAAGGTGGTGCCGGCCTGGCGCAGGTACTTCGCGTACGCCCGCAGCACGGTGGCCTGCTGCCACGTCAGCCCGGCCCGGACCACCAGCGCGTTGAAGCCGTCCTGCTCGACCCCGCCGGACCACAGCACCCGCAGGGTGTCGATCACGGCCACCGAACGCTCGGCCGAGAAGTCGACCCCCTCGCCCAGCTTCAGCCCGAAGTCGTACACCCAGGCCGACGTGCCGTCGGTGCGCTCGATCTCGTACGGGCGCTCGTCGAGCACCTCGATGCCCATCCGCTCCAGCATCGGCAGCGTCCGGCCCAGCGACAGCGGGGTGCCGGTGCGGTAGATCTTGAGCCGGTGGTCGGCCTCGTCGTCCGAGCCCGGGGTGTAGACGTCGAAGCTCAGCCCGTCGGAGTCGGGCAGCTGCTCCAGCCGGCGCAGGTCGGCCACCGCGGTCGGCGCGCCGAAGTCCTCCTTGTACGCCTCCGGGAACGCGCCGGAGTAGCGGCGCAGCACCCGGTCGGCCTCCTGCTCGCCCAGGCCGACGGTGAGCAGGTCGGCCAGGTCGTCGCTCCAGCGCCGGGTGACCCGGGCGACCTCGGCCTCGACGCCGGCCCGGTCCGGGTTGGGCACCTCCTCGCCGGGGCGCAGCGCGATCAGGAACTGCATGCGGGCCATGCCCAGTTCGACGATCCGGTCGTCCCGGCCGATGATCTTGCCCGGCCAGTGCGAGAGCACCACGTCGCGCACCCGGGCCCGGGTCTCCGGCCCGAGCCGCTCGCCCGGGAAGTACACCAGCACGGTCACGAAGTCCCGGTTCAGGTGCACCCGGGCGAACACCCCGATGCCCAGCCGCTCGGCGCGGTCGACCACCAGCTGGGCCAGCCGCAGCAGGTCCGGGGTCGGTGCCTCCAGCAGCTCGTCGCGCGGCAGGGTGCGCAGCGCGGCCAGCAGCTGCCGGCCGGTGTGGCTGTCGGCCCGCGCGCCGGAGCGGCTCAGCACCTCGCCGATCCGCTGCCGGACCACCGGCACCCGGCCGACGGTGCCGTCCGACTCGTCGGTGATCAGGCCGAGGAAGACGTGGATCCGGGCCTCGGACTCGGCCGTCGCCGGCGCGATCACGGTGACGCAGTCGTAGCGGGTGGATCGCCGCACGGTCGAGACCATCGGCGACTTGAAGATCACCAGCGGCGCGCCGGACCGGTAGGCCGGCAGCAGCTCCAGCGGCGAGATGCTCGCCTCGCCGCGCAGCACCCCCTGCTCCACCGCGGCGACCGAGCGGGCGGGATTGGTCAGCTCGTTCGCCGAGTAGGCGGCGTGCCCGAGGATCATGAAGTTGCCGTCGGCCAGCCAGCGCAGCAGCGCGGCGGCCTCGACCGAGGTGTCGCGGTCGAACTCGCCCGGGTCGCGCTCGATCAGGTCGGCCAGCTCGCGGATCAGCGCGTAGGTCGCCGGCGCGTCGGCCACCGCGTTGTGCACGTCGACCAGCACCCGCTGCAGGTCGGCGGCCACCGCGGCCTGGTCGCCGGCCGGGATCCGGCTGGTCTCGATGTGCATCCAGGACTCGGCCAGCGCGCCGTCGGGCACCTCGGCGGTGTCGGCCAGGTCGAGCAGCTGGGAGATGTGGCCGTCCTCGGCCCGGCGCAGCACGATCTGCGGGTGCAGCAGGTGCTCGATCAGGTGGCCGGTGCGGCCGAGCTCGGCGCGGACGGAGTCCACCAGGTACGGCGCGTCGGTGGTGGCCAGGTCGATGGCCGTCCGGTCGCCGTCGAGGTTGTGCACCGACAGGACGGTCTCGCCCGGCTGCCGGCGCTCGGCCAGCCGGTAGTGCCGCAGCGCGATCTCGTCCAGCTCCCGGGACTGCCGGCCCGGCAGCTGGCCGGCGGCGCGCATCAGGTAGCGGCGGTGGAAGATCGGATAGTCCGGTGGCAGCTCGCCCGGGGGTGCTGGCTCGGTCACGGACGCTCCTGAGGTAGCGGGTGCGCTCCCGGCGTCGGATGCAGGCTCGGACAGGTCGGTCATCTGCTCGGTCACCTCGTTGTGACATCGACGTTTCACCCGCACCCGTCGCTGGGCGCGGCACTGCGTGGGCTCCTGCGGCTGGTCGCTCCGCCGTTGGAGGGACCTCTCCTATCGAACCACAGCCGCGACGGCGGTCGGCCACGGGAGGCGCAGCGTTTGGCACGATGACTGCCATGTCGATGCCGGATTCCGCCAAACCTCGTCCGACCCCCACCTCCGCCTCCTACTCCATCACCGTCCGGGTGTACGCGCTGCCCGACTCGGCGGTGGTCGGCCGGCTCGCCACCGCGGTCTCGGAGGCCGGCGGCCTGGTGACCGCGGTCGACGTCTCGGAGTCCCGGCACGACCGGATCACGATCGACGTCACCTGCTCGGCCGTCAACGGCGAGCACTCCGAGCAGATCGTGGCCGGGTTGCGGGCGCTGCACGGCATCGAGGTGCACCGGGTCTCGGACCGGACGTTCCTGCTGCACCTCGGCGGCAAGATCTCGGTCGAGTCGAAGGTGCCGCTCAAGACCCGCGACGACCTGTCGATGGCCTACACCCCGGGGGTCGGACGGGTCTCGCTGGCCCTGGCCGCGCATCCCGAGGACGTCGCCAAGCTGACCGTCAAGGGCAACTCGGTCGCGGTGGTGACCGACGGCTCGGCGGTGCTCGGGCTCGGCAACATCGGCCCCGGCGCCGCGCTGCCGGTGATGGAGGGCAAGGCGGCGCTGTTCAAGCGGTTCGCCAACATCGATGCCTGGCCGATCTGCCTGGACACCCAGGACGTCGACGACATCGTCAAGATCGTCAAGGGCATCGCGCCCGGCTTCGGCGGCATCAACCTGGAGGACATCTCGGCACCGCGCTGCTTCGAGGTGGAGGCCCGGCTGCGCGAGCTGCTCGACATCCCGGTCTTCCACGACGACCAGCACGGCACCGCGATCGTGGTGCTGGCCGCGCTGACCAACGCGCTGCGCTGCGTGCGCAAGGGGCTGGCCTCGGTCCGGATGGTGGTGGCCGGCGGCGGCGCCGCCGGCACGGCCATCGTCGACCTGCTGCTGGCCGCCGGCGCCCGGCACGTGCTGGTCTGGGACCGCGAGGGCATCCTGGCGCCGTCCGACGAGCGGTTGACGCCGGCCAAGCTGGCGCTGGCCAACCGGACGAACCCCGACGGCGTGACCGGTGACCTGCACGACGCGCTGCGCGGGGCGGACGTCTTCATCGGCGTCTCGGCGCCCGGCGTGCTGCCCGCCGACTGGATCGCCGACATGGCCGAGGACCCGGTCGTCTTCGCGCTGGCGAACCCGGACCCGGAGACCGACGTCGACGCCGCCCGCCGGTACGCGACCATCCTGGCGACCGGGCGCTCGGACTACCCCAACCAGATCAACAACGTGCTGGCCTTCCCCGGCGTGTTCCGCGGGCTGCTGGACGCGCACGCGGGCCAGGTGACCACTGAGATGCTGCTGCGCGCGGCGACCGCGCTGGCCCAGTGCGTCAGCGACGCCCAGCTGAACCCGGCCTACATCGTCCCGTCGGTCTTCGACCCCGCGGTGCCGACGGCGGTCGCGGCCGCGGTCGCGAAGGCCGCGCGGCCGCCGGCGCGCGTCATGGGTGACCGCGGCATGGAGTGAGCCGCCGAGGGCGGGCGGACAGGGTAGACGATTGTCCCGAGGATCCGGTGATCCCCGGGACAATCTCTATCACTTCGGATACGCTTTCACCTGCAAGATCCAACGAGGGCGGTTCAGCGGGGAGCTCCGGCAAAGCGAGGGTCAGTTCCAATTCCAGTTCCGCATGACGTCACCTCCTCCGGTTGCACTAACGTCAGGTGGACCGAAAGGCTGAGCGGTGCTGAAGACCGTAACGACATGGCGCATATGGGAGTTGCGTTGGCCCATGCTCGCCCTCATTGTCGGAACTGAACTTTCCGCAGTGATTTTTACATGCCTCGGCATTTCCAAGATCACGCTTTCCGATATCTGGCTCGCCGCCCTCCTCACCTCGTTGTCGGCCGCCTACTCGGTGTATTCACACCGCGCCGAGGGCGCCCGCCACCTGCTCAACCGCCGCCAGAAGGTGGCCATCTCGAACATGCTCGCGGCCTGGGCGTTCCCGGCCGCGGTGCTGCTGCCGCCGCCGCTGGCCGCCATCGTGATCGTCACCGGAGCCGCGTTCCACTGGCCGGTCCGCAACTTCGACGGCAAGGCGGTGCCCTACCGCTACGTCTACAGCGAGGCGGTCACCGTGCTGGCCGCCCTGGTGGCGCACCAGATCGCGCAGCTGCCCGTGCCCGCCCCGGTGCCGCTGCTCGGCGCGGCGCTGGCCTACATGGCGACCGGCCTGCTCTTCGTCGCTTTCGCCGTCGCCCTGAGCGGGCCACTGTCGAACCTTCGGCAATTCGCCAGTTTCGAGGGCCACCGCAATGAATTGATCACGTTGAGCGTCGGAATCGGTCAGGTCCTGCTGACCGCCCTCAACGTGCCGCTGCTGTGGTTGTCATTGCCGATCGTGATCGGAATCCAGCGCCTCGCGATGCGCAGCGAGTCGCGCAGCACCGCCGACGGCCTGGCCGCGCCGATGACCGAGAAGGTCTGGGGGACGGTCGCCCGCGAGGTGATCCGGGCCTGCACCACGGCCTCGATCCTGCGGCTCGACACCGGCGACCCCGCCGCGGCCCGGGCGATCGCGCAGCTGCAGGCCGGCTGCGACGCGATCGGCGCGGTCGGAGCCTCCGGGCTGGTGATCCTGCTGGCCGACTGCCCCGGGCCGAACGCCGAGTCGTTGGCACTGCGGCTGCGCTCGGCGCTGTCCAGCGGCGGGGTCCGGGCCAACGTGGCCGTGGCGGCCAAGCCCCGCGACGGTCAGGTGTTGGAGGACTTGCTCGCGGTGACCGAGGCCGAGTTGATCACCAGGGAGGCGGCCACCCGGTCGGCCAGGTCCTTCCGGCCGGACGCGTAGAGCTGGTTCAGGTAGCTCTGCACCTCGAGCCGCTCGGCGTGGCTCAACTCGTCCGCCTCGGATCGCACCGGCTCCGGCAGCTCGGGCAGGCCCAGGCAGACCGGCTCCAGCTCCGCGGCCTCGGCCTCCTGCACGACCGCGTCGTTGGCCGCGACCGTCGCCTTGATGAAGGCCTCCAGCGCCTGCCGCTGTGCCATGGTCAGCCGGTTCGCCTCGGCCGGCGGGATCCAGGGCTCCTCGACGCCGTGCGCCTGCCCGGCCGCGGCCCGCAGCTCGACCACCGAGGCACCCGGCAGCACCGAGGCGAACGCCTGCAGCACGCTCTCGCTGGGCTGCCGCGGGTGCTTGCCCGCCAGGTACTTGTAGACCGTGGCCCGGTCGAGCCGGCCGTCGAGGGCATCGACCAGCCGCGGCTTGTTCCAGCCGTTCGGCAAGTGGTCGTTCAGGTAGTCGGACAGCGCGCTCACGTACGGCCAACTCCTTCATCAGTCGCGGACTGGACAACAGAGTAGCGCCCGGAAGGCCGGATCGGGCAGTGCTTGCGTTTTGTGGCCTACCCTGGCTACATTACCGTCGCTAGTCGATAGCGACTGTAGACGACATGGGACACAGGCGCTGGGTAGTCGTTCGGGCCGTACGACGATGCCGGGGAGACGCAACGATGCTGGTACGCAGTCGAGAGGCGCTGATCGAGTGCCTCGAAGTTGCCGGCCTGTCCGAGCGCGAACTGGCCCGGATCGCACCCCTCGGGCACGCCACCGTGAACCACCTGGTGACCGGCCGCCGGGCCAGCTGCTCGCTGACCACCGCGATCGCCATCGAGCGCGTCTTCGACGTACAGCCGGGCACGCTGTTCGCGGCCGAGTCCGAGCTCGAGCGGCACGCCCTGACCGCCCTGCAGTCCAGCTGGCTCGCCGAACGGCAGCACGATGCCGTCCGAGCATGATCTGCCGGCGGCGGTCTTCGACGACCGGACCAGCCCGCGCGACCTCGACTTCATCGGCCCGCTGTGCGTGGCCGGCCAGGCCTGGGCCGACCAGGTGCTGCGCTCGGACAGCCTCGCCGCTCGGTACGAGCCGGTGGACGTCGTGATCCGACGGCGGGAATCGCACATCGGCGAGCTGTACCGGGTGGCCGCGCTGATGGCCCTGAGCGGTGACCTGGCCGGCGGCGGGGCGGCCGGCCTGCGCGCGGTGGCCGAGTCCCGGGCGCTGACCGAGTTCCTGACCACCAGCCCGGCCTACTGCCTGGACTGCTTCCTGCAGGGCGAGCGGTGCGAGGCGCACGCCGCCCGGCGGCCGGTCACCGGCGCCCGGCGGATCTCCGGCGGCGCGACCGGGTCCGGCACCGGCGGCGCGACCGGTTCCGGCCCGGGGCGTGACGGAGGCCGGGCGCACCGGCCGGAATGGCGCCGCTTCGGCGCCGACGAGTTCCCATCAGCTGGGGGCTGATGGATCGGGGGAGGAAGTGGAGGATCCTGCCCAATGGGGGTGGGTCCCTCTCGGGGCAGGATCCTTCACTTCCTTATTTCTCCGCCTAGCGGGGAATGCCCACCGCTGGGCGGACGTGTCGCCTTACCTGCACGCCGGCCTTTTCAGGTACGCAGTGCCCTTGCCGCCTCGAGCAGCCGGTCGTTCTCGCCCGTCGTGCTCACCGTGATCCGCACCCCCGAGCCTGCGAACGCCCGCACCAGCAGGCCCCGCTCGTCGCAACCGGCCGCGAACGCCGCCGCGCCGACGCCCCCGTCGTCCGGCCCACCCTCCGGCAGCCAGACGAAGTTGGCCTGCGACTCGGGCACCGCGTAGCCCAGGCCGCGCAGCTCGTCGGTGACCCGGCGCCGCTCGGCGATGAGCTCCGCGACCCGCTCGGCGAGCTGCTTCTCGGCGACCTCGTCCAGGCTGGCCAGCGCAGCGGCCTGCGCGATCGTGGTGACGGCGAACGGCGTCTGGGTCTGCCGGACCGCCGTCGCCACCGCCGGGTCCGCCGCGATGCCGTAACCGACCCGCATGCCGGCCAGCCCGTAGGCCTTGGAGAAGGTCCGCAGCACGATCAGGTTGGGGTAGCGGTCGAGCAGGGTGAGCCCGTCCAGCACCGTGCCGTCGGTGACGAACTCGCGGTAGGCCTCGTCCAGCACCACCAGCACGTCGGCCGGCACCCGGTCGAGGAAGGCCGTGAGCTCGTCGCCGGACACCGCCGTGCCGGTCGGGTTGTTCGGGTTGCAGACGAAGATCAGCCGGGTCCGGTCGGTGATCGCCGCGGCCATCGCGGTCAGGTCGTGGCGCTGCTCGTGCAGCGGCACCTGCACCGGGCGGGCGCCGGCGATCAGCGTGATGATCGGGTACGCCTCGAAGGAGCGCCAGGCGAAGAGCACCTCGTCGCCCTCGCCGGCGGTGGCCAGCACCAGCTGCTGGCACAGCGACACCGAGCCGCAGCCGAGCACCACCCGGTCGGGGTCGGCCGCGTACTTGCCGGCCAGCGCGTGCACCAGCGAGGTGGAGTTGGTGTCCGGGTAGCGGTTCATCCCGGCTGCCGCGTCGGCGATCCGGTCGAGGACGTGCGGCAGCGGCGGGAACGGGTTCTCGTTGCTGGCGAGCTTGATCGCACCGGGGCTGCTGCGCCCCGGGACGTAGGCAGGCAGCGAGTCGAGGGTGGCACGGAACCGTACGGTCATACAGCGAGGCTAACGCGGCCGGCTCGGTCAGCCGCGCAGCGCCGCCATCCCGGCGATCACCGCGAAGAAGCCGAACAACCCCGCCGCCAGCCGGTGCAGCAGCCGCAGCGGCACCCGGCGCAGGATCACCTTGCCCAGCCCCACCGCCAGGAACGCCACCGAGACCAGCGCGACGAACGCCCCGATCCCGATCGCGACCGGCTCGCCGTAGCGGGCCACCAGGCCGGCGGTGGCCAGCTGCGAGGCGTCCCCCCACTCGGCGGCGAACAGCACCCCGAAGGCGATGCCGAAGATCCGGCGGTCCGACGCGCCCACCTCGGCCGGGCCGCCGGCCTCGGGGTCGTCGTCGGCCGGGCCGAGGCTCTCCTTGACCAGCAGCACGGCGCCGGCCGCGAACAGCAGCGCCACGATCGCCTCCAGCATCCGGTGCGGCAGCAGGTGCAGCAGTCCGCCGGCGGTGACGGCGATGACGCACTGCAGCGCGAAGGCCACCGCGACGCCGGCCAGCACCGGCCGGTGCCGGTACTTGGTGGACAGCACCAGGGTGGCCACCAGGGTCTTGTCGGGGAGCTCGACGAGCAGCACGGCCAGCAGCGCGATGGCGAAGACCGCGAAGAAGGAGGACATCGCCCCCCATTCTGCTGGGCGCCGCGCGGCCGCCGCCGGGCGGGGAGTGTCCCGCACCGGACGCCCGGCCCGCCCGGCCCTAGGCTGAACGGCGATGAACAGCTGGCTCACCGCCCTGGCCGTGCTGGCCGGCCTCGCCGGGCTGGTCGCCGGGGTCCTCGCGCTCCGGACGCTGGCCCGGCTGCGCCGGTCGGTCGCACTGCTGTCGCGCGGTACCTCCGGCCGCGAGACGATCCTGGACGCGGCCGAGAAGCACATGGCGGCCAGCGAGGCGGTCCGCCGCGACATCCTCGAGCTGCAGCGCGACCTCACGGCGGCACACGAGCGGATGCGGGCCGAGCTGGCCGGCGCCCAGCAGGAGCTGCGCAGCGAGTTGACCGCCGGGCAGGACGCCGTCCGGACCGAACTGGCCACCGGCCACCAGGGCATGCAGCAGCAACTCACCGGCGAGCGCGCCGAGCTGGCCCAGACCGTGGCGGTGCTCGGCGAGCAGGCCGCCACG
>DATJNU010000023.1:0-46019 GCA_035507775.1 Jatrophihabitans sp. | reverse complement strand
TGCGGGCCGTGGGCACCGGCCTGGCCGGCGACACCGCGGCGCCCGGGCACCGGCTGGCCTACCTGGCCCGGCTGCTGCACGACCTGCGCTACCACACCGAACGCGACCGGCACTACTACGCGGACCTGACCTGGTGGCACCTGGCCGAGGCCCTGGGCCCGCACCCGGCCGAGCGCAACCCGTTCGACGACCAACCGAGGCGAGAGGCGGCACCGCGATGAACATCATCGAATGCCACGTGGAATTCGGCGGATTCTCCGACGACCTGATCAAGGGCGGCATCTCGGTCTACCTGTGGAACCTGTGCCGGCAGTTCCGCTCGCTCGGCCACCAGGTCAGCGCGCTGACCGCCGCGCACGGGTTGCTGCCCGTGCTGCGGGAGCGGTACGAGGTGCACGACCTGGACTGGTCGCCGGAGCTGGCGATCCCGGTGCCGCTGGACCCGCAGGTCTGGCCGGAGCACGGCCCGCACCAGGTGATCGAGTTTCGCCCGACCGCGCACCGGATCCGGGTCGCGGGCGTCGACATCGTGCTGCTCGCCGGCGGGCTGCTCGACGCCTACCCGAACACGTTCTACCCGCCGTACGAGGCCAAGGGCCGCGACCTGGCCTTCCTCAAGCCGCTGGTCTTCCAGGTGTGCGCGTCCCGATTCCTGATCGACCAGCGCCTGACCGGCTCGACCCTGCACCTGCACGAGCCCTTCTACCACTACCTGATGCCGGCGGTGCTGGCCGAGCACGGCATGACCGTGGTCTCGACCGTGCAGGCGAACATGCCGGTGAACAAGAAGGTCTACGGCCCCGAGGTGCGGGCGCTGCTGGCCTATCTCGGCGCGGATCCGGCGGTGGCCGGCGGCCTGCAGGACCCGCCGCTGGACGCGCCGCTGCACCGGGTGATGCGGGCGTACCTGCCGCGCACCTCGCTCTACAACGACTACCCCGAACGGCCCGGCCACGACTACCTGCCGATCCTCGGCCTGACCAGCCGGGCCGCCGCCGCGGTGGACTTCCTCTCACCCGGCCAGCTGCGGCACGTGATCACCCAGCGGGACACGCCGTTCGAGCAGCTCTACACCGAGCTCGCGGTCAGCCGCGAGCTGCGGGCCCGGCCGGAGCGGCTCACGGTGGGCGGCTGCGCCATCGGCGACCGGTGGCGGACGGTCGAGCAGGACTACCGGCCGCGCGAGCGGGTGCTGGCCGGGCTCGGCCTGGATCCGGCGCTGTTCACCGTCTATCACAACGCCCGGTACGCGATCGGGCACAAGGGCCAGCGCGAGCTGTTCACCGCGCTGCTGCGGCTGCTGGACGGCGGCGCGGAGCTGAACGTGTTGCTGCACTGCCTGAACTCCGGCAACG
Source organism: Jatrophihabitans sp. (assembly GCA_035507775.1). GTDB lineage: Bacteria > Actinomycetota > Actinomycetes > Mycobacteriales > Jatrophihabitantaceae > Jatrophihabitans_A. The sequence goes on along the minus strand of DATJNU010000023.1, from coordinate 44,664 downwards.
TCGAGGACGAGGACCTGCTCGCCCTGGCCAAGCGGTTCCCCGGGCAGGTGCGGGTCTCCACCGAGCCGATGCCCGAGGCCGAGCTGATCGACTGGGCCTGCGCGGCGGATGCCTGCCTCTACCCGTCGAAGTACGAGATGGACACGTTCCTGATGGCGATGGGCGAGGCGATGTCGTGCGGCGCGGTGCCGATCGCGACCGCCCAGCTCGGCATGCTGCACTTCGAGCAGCGCACCGACCTGGCCGACCCGGCGGCGACCGGCAAGGCGCTGCCGCGCAGCTTCCGGGCCGACGACCCGCTGCTGGTGGCCGCACTGGTGGAGGCGATCGAGGAGGTGCGCGCGGTCTGGTCCGGCGACCCGGAGCGGTGGGCCGAGCTGCGGCGGCGCTCTCGCGCGGTGGCCCGCGAGTTCAGCTGGGAACGGGCCGCCCGCCGGCTGGCCGAGGTGTTCGAGGCGGCCGCCTCCGGCCGGCTGCCGCTGCCCGAGCCGGCGCAGCTGATCCGGCTCGGCCGGGCTGACCTGATCGGCGACGAGCAGGCCCGCGCCCTCGACGACGCCACCCTGGCCGAGGCCGGCGCGCGCGGCGAGCTCGACCTGGTGCGCCGCGCCCGTCCCGGCCGGGAGCCCGACCTGGACGGCATGCTGGCCCTGGCCCGGGACCGTGGCGACGTCGGGGCGCTGGCCCGGATCGTCGCGGCCACCGGCTCGCTGACCGGCCGGGCGCTGCTCGACCGGCGCGGCTCGGCCAGCTGGGGCGACGGCGGGCTGAGGGTGGACTGGGGCCTGGTGACCGCGGCCCGGATCGAGGCCTGCTGGCTGACCGCCGCCGGCGAGCTGCGGCTGGAGCCACTGACCGCGTGGTCGGCGCGCTGCTTCACGGCGACCATCCCAGCGGACCGGTTCGGCGCGCCGGCACCCGACGGCATCGCGTTGCTGATCACGCTGCCGGACGGCCGGTCGGTCTGGGACGAGCTGCCGGTGCGGCGGGAGGGCGCCTGATGCGGGGCGTCCGGGCCGCGCTGCTGGCCGGCGGCCGGGGCGAGCGGCTGGGCCGGCTGACCGAGTCGGTCTGCAAGCCGCTGGTGCCCTACGGCGGCAGCTGCCGGCTGGTCGACTTCAGCGTTGCGAACACTGCCCGTTCGGGCATCGCGGAGCTGGTGCTGCTGTCCCAGCACCGGCAGGCCGCGCTGATCGACCACCTGCTGGAGCACTGGGACGACCGGGCCGGATTCCGGCTGCACTACGGCCTGAACGAGGACCTGGTGCGGCAGCGCCGGGCCCCCGGCGGCCGGCTGCCGGCCGGGTTGCCGCTGCGGGTGCGCGAGGCCGAGCGGGGCACCGCCGACGCGCTGATCACCAACGCCGAGGCGGTTTTCGCCGACGGCGCCCGCGACCTGCTGCTGCTGCACGCCGACCACGTCTACACCTTCGACTACGCGCCGATGGTCGAGCAGCACCTGCGCAGCGGGGCGGACGCGACCATCGGCGTGCAGGCGATCGAGCGGCGCTACGTGCGGCTGTTCGGGATGGTCGAGGTGGGGCCGGGCAACGAGGTCCGGCGGCTGGTCGAGAAGCCGGCCGAGCCCACCTCGGAGCTGATCTTCACCGCCTTCGGGCTGTTCCGGCTGGACGTGCTGGCCGACGTGCTCGGCCGGCTGGCCGCCCGCGGCCCGGCCGGCTGGCAGCACGACGTGAGCCGGGACGTGCTGCCGTACCTGATCGAATCGGGGTACCGGGTCGAGGCGTACCCGGTCACCGGCTACTGGGCCGACATCGGCACGGTGGAGCGTTACCACGCCGGGCACCTGGCGCTGCTCGCCGAGCCCGGCCTGCTCGACGCCGGCGCCCGGCCGCGCACCCTGCCCGGGCCGGCGCCGGTGACCGGACCGGACGCGGACGTGCGCGACTCGATGCTCTACCCGGGCTGCCGGGTCGGCGCCGGCGCGCGGCTGGAGCGCTGCGTGGTGCTGCCCGGCGCGGTGATCGAGCCGGGCGTCCGGCTGAGCGACACCGTGGTGCTGGGCGGGGAGCGGGTGGCCGGCAGCCGGTCCGGGCTGGCCGCCGTCGAGCTCCCGCCGAGCCTGCCGGAGCCGGTCGGGTGACGGTCCATCACGACGGCTCGCCGCTGTACGTGCCGGTCGGCTGCCCGGAGCTGGGCGACACGGTGCCGGTCTACGTCCGGGCCGATGCCTCGGTGCAGCGGCTGTGGGTGCGCACCGCGCCCGACCGCGAGCCCCGGTTCGCCGCCGCCGAGCCGGTGCCCGCCCGGGCCCCGGGCGCCGGCGAGCGCTGGTTCCGGGCCGAGGTGCACCTGCGCAACCCGGTCACCCACTACCGGTTCCTGCTCGACGGGCCGGCCGGCTACCGGTGGCTGACGGCCGCCGGGGTGGTGGCGCACGACGTGCCGGACGACACCGACTTCCGGCTGGTCTGCGGCCCCGGCGCGCCGGCCTGGGCGACCGATGCCGTCGGCTACCTGGTCTTTCCGGACCGGTTCGCCCGGGCCAGCACGTCACCGCCGGTGCGCGAGCTGGATCTGCCCGGCTGGGCGATCCCGTGCGACTGGGACGAGCCGGTCGCCGGCGCCGGGCCGCTGCGCTCCCGCCAGTTCTACGGCGGCGACCTCGACGGCATCGCCGAGCGGCTGGACCACGTGCGGGACCTCGGCGCGGACACGCTCTGCCTCACCCCGGTGTTCCCGGCGCCGGCCAACCACCGCTACTGCGCCAGCTCGTTCGAGGAGATCGACCCGCTGCTCGGCGGCGACGCGGCGTTCGGCCGGCTGGTCGAGGCGGTGCACCGGCGGGGCCTGCGGCTGGTCGGCGACCTGACCACCAACCACACCGGCGACGGGCACCCCTGGTTCCAGGCCGCCCGGGCCGGTGCCGACACCGACCTGTACTACTTCGACGACACGCTGCCCGACGGGTACGAGACCTGGGTCGGGGTCCGCCGGATGCCCAAGCTCAACTGGGCCTCGGCCACCCTGCGGGAGCGGTTCGTCACCGCACCGGACTCGGTCGTCCGGCGCTGGCTGCGGGCCGGCCTGGACGGCTGGCGGATCGACGTGGCCAACACCACCGGGCGGCGGCAGGCCGAGGACCGCACCTGGGAGGTGGCCGCCCTGATGCGGCAGGCGATGGTGGCGGAGAAGCCGGACAGCCTGCTCATCGCCGAGAACGCGCACGACGCGAGCACCGACCTGGACCGGTCAGGCTGGCACGGCACGATCAACTACGCCGGCTTCACCCGGCCGGCCTGGACCTGGCTGGCCACCAACCCGCTGCCGTTCCTGGGCCTGCCGGTCGGGGTGCCGCGGCTGCCGGCCGGGGCGATGCTGGCGACGATGGGCGCCTTCGGCGCGCGGATGTCGTGGCAGAGCCTGGGCAACTGCTGGAACGGGCTCGACTCGCACGACACGCCGCGCTTCCGCACGCTGGTGTCCGGCGACCCGCGGCTGGTCGAGGCGGGGGTCGCGCTGATGATGACGCTGCCCGGCACGCCGGTGGTCTACGCCGGCGACGAGTTCGGCCTGGACGGTGACTGGGGCGAGGACGCCCGGGTGCCGGTGCCCTGGCACCGGCCGGAGCGCTGGGATGCCGCCACCCTGGCCTGCTACCGCGGGCTGATCCGGCTGCGCCGCAGCTCGCCGGCCTTCACCCGCGGCGGTCTGCGGATCCTCGACGCCGGCCCGGACCGGGTCAGCTACCTGCGCGAGACCGGCGACGAGGCGATGCTGGTGCTCGTGGCGCGCGACGGGGACGGCGGGACAGTCCGGTTGCCGTTCGGCCGGCAGGCCGAGAACGTCTACGGCGGCGCGCCGGACCTGCTGCCGGGCCGCGGGTTCACCGTCACCGAGGCCACCGTGCAGGCGTGGCGGGTGCTGCCGTGACCGGCCAGCCGCACCGTGACCTGGCCCGGCTGCGGGTCGGGCAGCCGGTGATCGAGGAGGTCGGCCCGGTGATCGAGCACGGCCGCTGGCCGGCCAAGGCGGTCGTCGGCGAGTGCCTGCCGGTGACCGCCACCATCTGGCGCGAGGGCCAGCACCGGCTCGCCGCGACGGTGACGCTGCGCGGCCCGGACGGCGCCTACGCCGAGGCCGCGATGTCGCCGCTCGGCCGCGGGCTGGATCGCTGGCAGGCGCTGGTGGTGGCCGACCGTCCCGGCCGCTGGGAGTTCCAGATCGAGGCGTGGACCGACCCGTGGGCCGACTGGCTGACCCTGCTCGACCGCGCGGTCACCGCCACCGTGCCGGGCGCGGTCGCGCCGGCCGGCTACCTGCCGCTGGGCGCCCGGCTGGTGCACCGCGCCGCCGGCGCCATCCGAGACCGCGCCGCCGGCGCCGGTGGTCCCGAGCTGGCCGCGCTGGCCGACCTGCTGCTCGATGAGGCGGTGCCGGTGACCGAGCGGCTTGCCATGGCCCGCTCCGAGAAGCTGCACGCGCTGATGCTGGCCGCCGGGCTGCGGGACGGCGTCCTCCGGAGCCCGGCCCACCCGCTGCGGGTCGATCGCCGCCGGGCCTCGGTCGGCTGCTGGTACACCCAGTTCCCCCGCTCCACCGGCGGCCTGGACGCGGCCGGCCGGCCGGTGCACGGCAGCTTCGCCTCGGCCACCGCGGATCTCGACCGGATCGCCGCGCTCGGGGTGGACGTGCTCTACCTGCCGCCGATCCACCCGATCGGCAGCACCGGCCGCAAGGGGCCGGGCGGGCAGCCGGCCGAGCGCACCGATCCCGGCTCGCCGTGGGCGATCGGCTCGCCGGCCGGCGGCCACGAGGCGGTGCACCCCGAGCTCGGCAGCCTGGCCGACTTCCAGGCCTACCGGCAGGCAGCCGCCGAGCGCGGCATCGAGCTGGCCCTGGACCTGGCCCTGCACTGCTCGCCGGACCACCCGTGGGTGTCCGAGCACCCGGACTGGTTCGTCCCGCTCGGCGACGGGTCGATGCTGCGCGCCGGCACCCCGCCGCGGGAATGGGCCGACATCTACGAGCTGAACTTCGCCGGCGGGGGAGAGCCGCTGTACCGGGCGCTGCTGGGCACGGTGCTGCTGTGGGCGGAGCGCGGGGTGCGCATCTTCCGGGTGGACAACCCGCACAGCAAGCCGCCGGCGCTCTGGCAGCGGTTGATCGAGGACGCCACCGCGGCCTGCCCCGACCTGGTCTTCCTCGGTGAGGCGTTCACCGGGCCGGCCCAGCAGCGGGGGCTGTCCAAGCTCGGGTTCAGCCAGAGCTACACCTACTTCATCTGGCGGCAGGGCAAGGCCGAGCTGGAGGCGTTCGGCCGGGACCTGGTCGCCTCGGCGGACTTCCTGCGTCCGAACCTGTTCCCGACCACGCACGACATCCTGCCGCGCCAGCTGCAGGGCGGCGGCCCGCAGATCTTCGCGATCCGGGCCGCGCTGGCGGCGCTGCTCTCGCCCAGCTGGGGCATCTACGCCGGCTACGAGCACTGCGCGAACCTGCCCGCCGGCGACGGCGAGGAGTACGCCGGCTCGGAGAAGTTCCAGCTCGGCCGGCCGGTGCTGCCGCAGCCGGGCGCGCCGAGCGTGGCGACCTGGATCGCCGAGCTCAACCGGCTGCGGCGGGCCCGGCCGGCCTGGCAGGAACTGCGCAGCCTGCGCTTCCATCCGGCCGGGCACGAGCAGGTGATCGCGCTGTCCAAGCAGGCTCCGGGCACCGGCGAGATGGTGGCCGCGGTGCTGACCCTCGACCCGGAGCGGCCCGTCACCGCCGTGGTGCGCTTCGACGCGGCGCTGCTGCCCGCCGACTGCGACCCGGACCACGCCGCACTCGTCGACGAGCTGACCGGCGAGCGGCTGCCCTTCGGCGGCGAGCACACCGTCCGCCTCGACCCGCACGTCGGGGTGGCGCGCATCTTCCGGCTGGTGTGCTGAGTGCCACCGGCTCCGAACCGCCGGCCTCACCGCGAGGCGGGCACTGCACCGACACGAACAGGAGATCAGATGAGCAACCGAACCGACGTCCTCGTGCTGGGCGGCACCGGGGTCGACACGCTGGTGCGCGTGCCCCAGCTGCCGCTGCCGTTCGCCGACAGCTACATGGTGCCGGCGATCGAGGCCGAGGCCGGCCAGACCGGCGACGGGGTCGCGGTCGGGCTGCGGTCGCTGGGGCTGGGGGTGCACCTGCTCGACTTCATCGGCGACGACCCGGAGGGCCTGCTGGTGCGGGCGCTGCATGAGCGGCACGGCGTCGAGTTCACCGCGCTGATCACCGCCGCCGGCACCAAGCGCGCGGTCAACCTGATCGACAAGGCCGGCCGCCGGCTCTCGCTCTACGACTACACCCGCAGCGACCCGGCCGACCGGTTCGACGAGGCGCTGCTGGCCCGGCTGGCGGCCGGCGCCCGGCACGCGCACGTCTCGATCACCCACCCCTGCCAGTACGCGCTGCCCACGCTGCGCGCCGCCGGGCTGACCATCTCCACCGACCTGCACAACTGGGACGGCCGCAACGCCTACCACCTGGACTTCGCCGACCAGGCCGACGTCGTCTTCCTCTCCCGGACGGCGCTGCCCGACCACGAGGCCGCGATGCGGCTGATCCTCGACCGCGGCCGGGCCGGCGTGGTGGTGGTGACCGACGGCGAGCACGGCGGGTACGTCCTCGACCGGGCCGACGGCCGGATCGTGGCCTACCCGCCGGCCACCCCGCCGTCTCCGGCGATCGACTCCAACGGCGCCGGTGACGCCTTCGTCGCCGGCTACCTCTACGGCATGCTGGCCGGCGAGCCGGTGGAGCGCTGCGTGCAGTTCGGCGCGGTGGCCGGCGCGCACGCCTGCACCGGCACCCGCACCGAGGTGGTTCCGATCGACCCGGACACGCTGCGGGCCCGCAGCTCGGTGGACACGTGCGACGGCCGCGGCCTCGGTGCCTGACAACGTGCCCCGGGTGAGGCAGCATCCGTCCTGAACGATCACCATCGGTGATCGCCGGCGAAGGGTGGAAGGCCATGGGAGGCTTCAAGAAGTTCCTGCTGCGGGGCAACCTCGTCGATCTCGCCGTCGCGTTCGTGATCGGCGCGGCGTTCGCGGCCCTGGTCACCGGGCTGGTCAAGGACCTGCTCACGCCGCTGATCGCCGCGATCGGCGGCCAGCCCGACTTCAGCACGCTGACCTTCACGGTGAACAAGTCCAGGTTCCTCTACGGCGACTTCCTGAACCTGCTGATCTCCTTCGCCATCCTCGCCGCGGTCGTCTACTTCCTGGTGGTGGTGCCGTTCAGCGCGCTGCTGGAACGGTTCAAGCCGACCCCCGGCGAGCCGGCCCCGGTGCAGGACTGCCCGCACTGCCTGTCCGCCATCCCGCAGGCGGCGGCGGTGTGCGCCTTCTGCACCCGCGACGTGGTGCCGCCGGTCGGCGAGCCGGCCCGGCACGCCGGCCTCTGACCGGCTGCCCACCGGCCGCCGGGCGGGAGTGTTAGCTGGATCTCGCCGCCGCCCGGGAACCGTCCGGGACCGCGAACCGACTAGGTCTCACGTGGGGTCTCTCCGGGTGCGCGTGACGGTCGGGCTGCCGGCGTGACCGGCCCCGGACGCTCCGGCCACCCGGCGCCGGCCCGCGGCCTGCGGGCCGGGGTGTTCACCGCGGTCGGCGTCGGCCTCGCCGCGGCGGCGCACCTGTCGGCGGGCGGGGCGACCCCACGCCTGTTCGTCCTGCTGGCCGCCCTGGCGCTGGGCTGGCCACTGGCCTATGCCGCCAGCCGGCGGGAACGCGGCGGGTTGTTCCTGGGCGTCACGGTGGTTGGCAGCCAACTGCTGCTGCACGCGGTCTTCGCGCTGACCGGCCGCGTCCCGGCACCGCCGCCGGGTGCCGGCCCCGCGCAGGCCACCTCCTGGGCCGGGCTGCTGTTCTGTCACCATGGCGGCGCGCCGGTCAGCGCGGCCCAGGTCGCCTCGGCCCGGGCCGCGCTCGGGCTGACCAACGCCACGCTGCCGACCGCCGGCACCGTGCCGACCGCCGGGGCACCGTTCCCGACCGCGGGGGCTGGGCCGTCGCTGGCCTCGATGCCGCTGACCGCGGCCGCGCTGGGCATGCTGGCCGCCCACCTGGCCGCGGCCCTGCTCACCGCCTGGTGGTTGCGCCGCGGCGAGCAGGCCGTGTGGTCGGCCGCCCGCTGGGCAGCCGCCGCCGTGGCGGCCCGGCTCCGGCGCCCGGCGGGCCACCTGCCCGGCCCGATCCGCCGGCTCCGGCTGGTCGTCGTCGCGAACGTCCGCCCGCGGCCCGAGCTGCGCTGGGCGTGCCTGCGTCCCGAGCGAGGGCCACCGGTCCCGGCCTGACCCGGACCCACCCCACCCGCGACCGGCCGCCACGCTGCGGCCTGCCCCGCGGGCCTTCGCCATCCGGCCGCCCGGCGGCCATCTTCGGAGTCGATGACATGCGTTTACCTTGTATGAAAGCCACCTTGCACTACCTCCAGGTGCCCGCGCTGTGCGCCGCCGCGCTCGCCCTGACCGCCTGCGGCGGCAGCGGGAAGGCCAGCTCCGCGCCGGCCTCGGTGTCGAGCGCGAGCCGGTCGGCCAGCGGCTACCGCGGCGACCAGCTCGGCACGCCCCTGGTGCTCACCGCCGCCGACGACGCGGCCCGGTTCCGTACCGCCGGCGGTGGCAGCACCACGCTGTCGGCGCTGCAGCAGGGCAAGCTGATGCTGCTGTACTTCGGCTACACCCACTGCCCTGACGTCTGCCCCACCACGATGGCCGACCTCGGGCAGGCACTGCGGCAGCTGCCGGTGCAGGTCCAGCTGCACACCCAGGTGGTGTTCGTGACCTCGGACCCGGCGCGGGACACCCCGGCGGTGATGAAGTCCTGGCTCGGCAACTTCGACGCCGGCCTGCCGGTGCCGTTCGCCGGCCTCACCGCGCCGCTCAGCCAGACCGACCGGGTGGCCACGACCCTCGGCGTGCCGCTCTCGCCGCCGGTGACCGCGCCGGACGGCACCGTCACGGTGCAGCACGGCGCGCAGACGATGGCCTTCGTCGGCGGCAAGGCCAGCCTGCTCTGGCTGGCCGGCACCACGGTGGCCGACTACGCGCACGACATCACCGCGCTGCTCGAACACGATCCGACGTGACCGTCGTGGAACTGCCGTCCGCGGAACGCCCGCGGGACGGCGTGCGCGAGCTGGCGCTGCGGGCCGGCGCGGGTGACACCGCGGCGCTGGCCGAACTGGTGCGCGCCAGCAGCCGGCAGGTGTGGTGGGCCTGCGCCTCGCTGGTGGACGCCGGCGCGGCCGACGACCTGGCGCAGGAGACCTACCTGCGGGCGGTCCGTTCGCTGCCCGGGTACCGGGGCGAGGCCGACCCGGTGCGCTGGCTGCTGACCATCGCCCGGCGGGTCTGCGCCGAGGAGATCGGCCGGCGGCAGCGGGACCGGCGGGCGGTCGCCCGGCTCTACGCCGACCGCCCGGCCGACCTGCTCGGCCCGGGACTGCGGGTCGAACTCGCCGACGCGATCGACCGGCTGGCGCCCGAGCGCCGCACGGCGTTCCTGCTCACCGCGGTGGCCGGGCTGTCCTATGCCGAGGCGGCGGTGGCCTGCGGCTGCCCGGTCGGCACCATCCGGAGCCGGGTGGCCCGGGCCCGCGGCGAGCTCGTCGCCGCCCTGGAAACCGGCGACGAGCAGCAGACCGGCACCGGGGGGCGCCTGTGACCGCGCGCGTCCGGCTGCTGCTCTGCCTGCTGCCGCTGGTGCTGCTCGCCGGCTGCGGGCGTCCGGCGCACCGGTCCGGCGACCCGCTGCTGGCGCAGCCGGTGCCGCGGTCGGTGACGGTGCAGACCGGCACCGTGCCCGGCCTGGGCACGATCCTCACCGATGGCACGGGGCGCACGCTCTACATGTTCCCGCCCGACGCCGGCAGCCAGGTGCGGTGCACCGGGGCGTGCGCCGGCACCTGGCCGCCGCTGGCGATTGCGGTCGGCAGCACACCCCGGGGCAGGGGAGCGGTCAACCAGGCCGACCTGGGCACCCTGGCCGACCCCAACACCGGGGCACGGATCGTCACCTACGGCGGCTACCCGCTCTACCGGTATGCCGGCGACCTGGCCGCCGGCGTCGCGAACGGGCAGAACCTGTTCTCCGACGGCGGCCCCTGGTACGCCCTGCACCCGAACCTGCAACCCGTGACCGTCGACCCGAGGAGTCCCTGATGCCCTACCGACCGTCCAAGGCCACCACAGGTCGGCAGGCTGCCAGTCAACCCACGACAGGCCAACCCGCCACCGGTCAACCCGCCACCGGCAATCGGGTCAGTCGGCGCGGGTTGTTCCTGGCCGGCGCCGGGCTGGTCGCCGGGGCCGGCGCCACCGAGGCGGCGAACCTGCTCGCCGGCGGCAGCCCGGCCGATCCGGCCCGGCCGCCGTCACCCGGGGAGGACCTGATGACCGAGCACGGCGTGCTCAAGCGGCTGCTGCTGGGCTATCAGGCGGTCGCCGACCAGCTGGCCGCCGGGCACACCCCGCCGGCCGGGGCGATCACCGACGCCGCCGAGATCATCGCCGACTACATCGAGGGCTTCCACGAGGGGCTGGAGGAGGCGTACGTGTTCCCGCGGGTCCGCGACCGGGAGCCGGCGCTGGTGCGGACGCTGCTCACCCAGCACGACCGCGGCCGGCACCTGACCGCGGCGATCAGCACGGCGGCGTCGGAGGATCTCGGCTCGGCCGCCGTCCGGCGCGACCTGCGGCGCTACCTCACGCTCTTCATCGGGATGTACGCCCCGCACGAGGCGTGGGAGGACACCGTCATCTTTCCCGCGCTGCGCACCGCCGTGCCGCAGCGGACCCTGGACGAGCTGGCCGAACGGTTCGCCGACCTGCAGAACGCGCAGTACGGCGACCACGCGCTGGCCCAGCTGCTCAGCCGGGTCACCGGCGTCGAGCAGCAACTCGGGATCGACGACCTCAACGCCGTCACCCCACCGCTGGTCTACCGCTCCTGAGCCGGCCCGGGCGCCGTGGCCGGTCGGGCAGCACCGGCAGCACCGGAGATGTCATGATCGCCCGATGCGCCCCGCGCTGCTCGCCGCGAACCCGTCCGGCCGGCGGCCGTGAGCCGGCTCGGCGGCGGCAGGCCAGCGCCGCCGACCTGGCTGCTCGTAACTGCTGCCCTGGTGGTGGCCGCGGTCGCCGTCGCCGCCGGGCACCCGGGCAGCCGACCGGTTGCCGGCCGAACCGGTGGCCCGGCCGCGACGCCGACCGAGTCGGCCCGGGCTGGCGCTGCTGTTTCGGCCGTCCCGCAGCAGCGGGCGGTCACCCGCAACTCGTTCGGCGAGCCGGCGGTGCGGATCCCGGCGGCCGGCGGTGGCTACCTGCTGTCGGCGGAGCCGGTGCGCTCGCCGAGCTCGGCGAGGTGGACCCTCACGGATTGACGCCAGGGGGACCTCGCAGGACGTGATCCGGCTCATACGTGGAACCAGGAGCGCCGGACGGCCGACCAACCCATGGACCGATGCGGGGATCGACTCGATGCCCGCCGATGACTCACTCCTGGGATCGAGGGGTACTCCATGCACGGGATTCGTCTCACGGCAGCCGTGATCGCGGTCGCCGCCACCGCGCTGGCCGGGTGTTCCAGCGGTGGAACGTCCCAGCATGCCAGCGCGCCGGCGCCCAGCAGTTCCGCGCTAGCCGGAACCGGGCACGCCAGCGTCGGCGCGCTGTCGATCTACGACGCCTACATCCCGCAGCCGGCCTCGCCGGACGTCGCCGCGGCCTACCTCGTCGTGCACAACGGCTCGGCCATGCCGGACAAGCTGCTCAAGGTCGCCTCGACCTCGGCGAGATCGGTGATGACGATGACCGAGAGCGACAGCGGCACCACCGGGGCGATGTCGATGCTGACCGACATCACCATCCCGCCCGACGGCGACTACGTGTTCAGCCCGGGGCACGCCCACGTGATGTTCGAGCACCCGACGGCGACGCTGAAACAGGGCCAGAGCGTGATGCTCACCCTGACGTTCCAGCATGCCGGAGCGGTGCGGTTGACCGTCCCGGTGGTGCCGATCACCGGTCCCGGCGGCTCGCTGCCGTCGATGGGGACGACGGGCTCCGGAGCGGCCACCATGCCGGGCATGGGCGGCTGACCGGTCGGGCGCGTGGATGCCCGTGCATCCCGACGCGCCGGAGAAACAACGAGGGCCCGGAAATCCGGGGCCTTACGCCAGTGTCCGAGGGGGGACTTGAACCCCCACGCCCGATAAAGGGCACTAGCACCTCAAGCTAGCGCGTCTGCCATTCCGCCACCCGGACGAGTGCGAAGAGGAGTCTAGCCGACCGCCGCGGCGGTGCGTGACGGCCCCCGCCGGCCGTCAGTCCGGTTCGGGCCGAAGGGCCCTGTCGGTGCGCGGGCCGGTGCCGAAGCATGGCGGTGACGTACCGACGGCCCAGTAGCCACCCACCACCGGCAGCGCCCGACCAGCCACCAAGACCTACGGATTCTCCTCGCAACGAAGGGACCCCGTCGATGACCACTACGTTCGAGAGCGTCACGGACCGCCAGCTCACCATCACCGACCAGGCCCGCGCCACCGTCGGCCAGCTGGCCGAGGGCGGCCACCGCATCGCGATCCTGCTCGACTGGCCGACCGACCCCGCCACCGAGACCTTCGCCGGCTTCGAACCGGCCGACGACTTCGAGCCCGACCCGTGCGACGCGATCATCGGCCACGTCGAGGGCTGCCCGGTCTACGTCGACCTGCGCCAGCGCAACACCTCGCGGACCAGGCAGGTCAGCCTGGAACTCGACCAGGACGGCGCGCTGCGGCTGCACGGCCAGCAGGACCACGCGACCGCCAGCTGGGCCGCCGCCCGGTCGACGGTGAGCGCCCGCCTCATCCGCTTCGGTGGTCCTCGGCGCTGACCGCGAAACCCGCGCCGGCCACCCACAGCAGCAGCAGTGCCAGCGCCAGGGCGGCCGCGTCGCCGAGGGCGGGGTCGAGCGTCAGGTAGCCGGCCGCGGCCACCAGCAGCGCGGCGGCCAGCGGCAGCGCGGTCCACTCCAGCCAGCGCGGCAGCACCCGGCGCCGTCCCAGCTCGAACCCGGCCAGGGCCAGCGCCGCCAGCGCGCAGAACTTCACCGCCTGCAGCCGGTTCACGGTGTCGAAGAGCAGCCGCGCGGTGGCCGCGTCGGCCGGCCCGACCGTGGTCGACAGCGTGATGTCGAAGCCGAGCTGCAGGCCCGAGATCGCCGCGGCCAGGCAGCCGGCGAGCAGGAACGCCACGTCGCTGGGCCGGGCCCGCTCCCGGCTGGTGGCGTACTCGACGCCGAGCACGACCAGCACCAGGCACGCCGCCGCCACCCCGTGCACCAGCACCGCCTGCGCCAGGGTGCTGCCGCGGTGATGGTCGTAGTAGGCAGCGACCTCGGCACCGGGCGCGTCGAGAGCCGGCCCCGGGCCGCGCACCAGCAGCCCCGCCAGCCAGGCCAGCACGAAGCCGACCGCACCGACCACCGGTCCGATCCGCCGGGAACCCGCCGCACGCGCAGACATCGTGGACACATGCTCGCTCACTCCGGCCCGGCCCGGGCGGCTATCGGCACGCTGCCGCCTGCACCTTTCGGCCAAACGCGGCGTTCACCACCGCGGCAGCGGCGAATACCACGTCTGCACCGGGACTTTCGGCCCTTGGACCGCTCTGGGCGCCGAGTCATCCTCTCTGACATGAGCACACCAGCAACCGTCGCAGCCGCCCCGCCGGCCGGCCTGCGCACCCAGCTGGTCGACGAGCTCGACCCGCTGTTCCTGCCCCGGATCCCGCCGCACCTGCTGGCCCGGTCGGTCGAGCAGGCGCTGCGGGATCTGCGCGGTTCGGTCTCGGACGAGGCCCTGCCCGAGATGGCCGTCCGGCTGGCCCGGCACCGCCTGCTCACCACGATGGTCGAGGACGAGCAGGCGGTCGCGGCTAGCTGAGCGTGAGCGCCGCGTCGTCCAGCACGAACGAGGTCTGCTTCTGGCTGTCCTCGATGCCGGTGAACTTCAGCGTGATGGTCTGCCCGGCGTAGCTGGACAGGTTGAACGTGTGCAGGCTGTAGCCGGTGTTGTGGTTGAGGTTGGAATAGGTGTAGAGGTTCCCGAGCACGGCGCCGGAGCTGTTCAGCGCCTGCAGCTGGAGCGTGTCGTACTTCGAGGTGGTCGTCGTCTCGGCCGTGTCGATGTGCATGTAGAAGGTGAAGCTCGCGGTGCAGCCGGCCGGGATCGTCACCGACTGGCTCAGGGTGTCGGTGGTCGCGATCCCGTAGCCGTCGAGCCAGGCGTCCCAGCTGCCGGCGTGGGCCGGTTCGCTGCTGCTGTTGCTGATCACGTCGGTGGTCGCGGTCCACGGTGGCGCGGTGCCGGTCTCGAAGCCCGGGTTGCCGATCAGCTGCCCCGAGCAGCCGCCGCCGGACGCACCGACCGTCCAGCTGAAGCTGGTCGAGTCGGCCGCGCCGGTGGTGTCCTTGACCGTCACGGTGGGGGAGTAGCTGGCCGCGGTGGTCGGCGTGCCGGAGATCAACCCGCTGCTGGCGTTGATGGTCAGCCCGGCCGGCAGCCCGGTCGCGCTGTAGGTGAGGCTCTGCCCGGAGGCCGAGTCCGAGGCCTGGATCTGCAGGCTGGTCGCGGTGCCCACCGTCGCGCTCCGAGAGCCGGGGTCGAGCACCGTGACGATGTTGCCGCCACCGCCACCACCCCCGCCGAACTGGATGTCTGTCGCGGCGTGCAGTTCGATGGCATTCGGCGCGACCCCGGTCTGGCCGTGGTCGAAGTCGAAGAAGCCCACCCCGGTGACGGTGACCGGCACGTTCGCGGTCTGGAAGCTGCCGGTCGCGGTGTACTTGGCGTCGAACTCGCTGCGCGCGTTCTTGATCCGACTGGTCAGCACGCTGCCGCTGCCCACACAGACCGGATCCGGGATCTCGGCGATCATGGTGTGCCCGCTGCTGTCGGTGAGCACCAGGTGGTAGTCCGAGTCGGCCTCCAGCTTGTACTGGCTCAGCGTCGCGCTCACCTTGTAGACGGTGGTCTCGGTCGGCGACACCCGGTTGTTGGCCGGCAGGCTCGACGGCGCGGTCAGCGCGCCCAGCGCCGCGATGGTGGTCGTGGTGGTGGAACCGAGGGTGATCTTGCCGGCGTCGGCGTCCGTCCCGGTCTTGACCGACCAGCGCTCGACCCCGCAGCTGCCGGTCGAGGAGTTCGGGACCGCATGGACCTCCTCGTGCTCCTCGGCATCCGGCTCGCCCGAGCGCCGGTGGATCGTCGCGTCCGCGACGCCCGCGCCGATCGCGACCGCGGCCAGGGCCAGCACCGCGCCGACCACCGCGACCCTCCGCCGGGTGAACCTCATGGGAATCCTCCACGCGTTAAATCAGGACAAATAGACCCCCGTCGACCCTGGACATAGTGTCTGCACAGCCGCGTCCTGGCTAGGGGCGCGCCTGGATTGAGAGAGAACGCAGAGTTCGGGACGCCTCGCGGCTCAGTTGTGCAGGACCGCCGCGCCGCTGTACCGGCCGGCCGCCAGGTCGCGCAGCGCCCGGTCGGCCTCGGCCATCGGGTAGCCGGTCGTGGTCGCCCCGATCCGGAACCGCGCGGCCAGCGCCAGGAAGCGCTCGCCGTCGGCCCGGGTGTTCGCGGTGACGCTGCGCAGCTGCCGCTCCTCGAAGAGCATGCCGGCGTAGTCCAGCGGCGGGATCCGCGACAGCCAGATGCCGGCCACCGCCAGCGTGCCACCCGGTGCCAGCGCGGCCAGCGCCACCGGCACCAGCTCGCCGGCCGGGGCGAAGAGGATGGCCGCGTCCAGCCGCTCCGGCGGCGTCCCATCGGCGGGCCCGACCGAGTCCGCCCCGAGCTCGCGGGCCAGCCGCTGGTTGCCCTCGCCCCGGGTCAGCACGTGCACCCGGTAACCGAGGTGCAGGGCCAGCTGGGCGGTCAGGTGCGCGCTGCCGCCGAAGCCGTACAGCCCCAGCGAACCACCCGGCGGCGGGTCGGCCCGTTCCAACGCCCGGTAGCCGATGATGCCGGCGCACAGCAGCGGCGCGGCCTGCTCGTCGGCGATGCCGGCCGGCAGCCGGTAGGCGTAGGCCTCGTCCACCAGGCAGCTGTCGGCGTACCCGCCGTCGACGTCCCAGCCGGTGAAGACCGGGGACCGGCACAGGTTCTCCCGCCCGGCCCGGCAGTACCGGCAGCTGCCGTCGGTGCCGGCCAGCCACGCCACGCCCACCCGGTCACCGGGGGCGAACCGGGACGCGGCCGGCCCGAGCGCCTCGACCACGCCGACCACCTCGTGCCCCGGGGTCACCGACGGCCGGTGCGGCGGCAGGTCGCCCTCGGCGACGTGCAGGTCGGTGCGGCACACGCCACAGCAGCGGACGGCCACCCGCAGCTGGCTGCCGGCCGGTTCGGGCAGCGCGCGATCCACCCTGCGCAGCGGGTGATCGGCGATCGGGCCGGGCCGCTCGACGATCCAGCTCCGCACCGCGATCACCCCCGTGCCGATGTGACGTTCGGCCCTGTCGCCCACCAGCCGCCCGGGACAGGCTGGGCTGGAGGGAGAAGGTGAGTGCCATGTTCGCACGAGTAGGCGATTGGTTGATGGTGGAAAGCCGGAACGAGGGCGGGCACGTGCGACGCGGCCAGATCGTCGGCGTCGAGGGAGCGGACGGCACCCCGCCGTTCCGGGTGCGCTGGACGGACACCGACCACGAGGCGCTGGTGTTCCCCGGTCCGGACTCGCGGGTGCTGACCACCGAGGAACTAGCCGAGCACGACTCCGTGCAGGCGCACCTGGCGGCCGGGCTGCAGCAGGCCGGCCCCGCCGAGCGCTGACCGGCGCCCATCGAAGGATCGGAGGCGGCGCGATGGGCGCTCCGGTGACGACCCGCACGGCCGGCCCGGGCCAGGCCGGCCCCCCGGCGCCGCCGGATCGCAACCCGCTGGGCCGTGGCTTCCCGCTCGGCCGGTTCCGCGGCGTGACGCTGGCCGCGCACTGGTCGGTGCTGATCACGGTCGCGCTGATCGCCGTCCTGCTCGCCACCGGCAGCCTGCCGCAGGCCGCGCCCGGCTACCCCCGGCCGGTGTACTGGCTGGCGGCGGTCGCGGTCTCGATCGCCTTCCTGGCCAGCCTGGCCGCCCACGAGCTGGCGCACGCGGTGCTGGCCCGGCACTACGGGCTGCCGGTCAGGCGGATCACGTTCTGGCTGCTCGGCGGCTTCACCGAGCTCACCGAGGAGGCCCGCACCGCCCGGGCCGAGGCGCTGATCGCCGGTGTGGGGCCGGCCGTCAGCCTGCTGCTCGGCCTGCTCGGGGGCGCGCTCGCGCTGCTCGCCGCGGTGGCCGGCGGCCCGGCGCTGCTGGTCGCGGCGCTCGGCTGGCTGGCCGGCACCAACCTGCTGCTCGGACTGTTCAACCTGCTGCCCGGCGCCCCGCTGGACGGCGGCCGGCTGCTGAGCGCGGTGCTGTGGTGGCGATCGGGCAACCGGGCCACCGCCACCCGGACCGCCGGCTCGGTCGGTTCGGTGCTGGGCCTGGTGCTGGCCGGGCTGGGCTTCCTCGAACTGCTCGCCGGCTACTACACCGGCCTGTGGCTGGTGCTGGTCGGCATGTTCCTGCGGGCCAACGCCGGTGCCCAGGCCGGCCTCGTCGCCCCGGCTGACCTGGCCGGCCTGCGGGCCGACCAGGCGATGCGCCCGGTGACCGTGCTGGCCCCGTCCTGGTGGACGGTCGCGGAGTTCGTCGAGCGCAGCTCGCCGGGCGGCTTCGTCCAGGCGGTGCTGCCGCTGGTCGACCCGGACGGCAGCCCCACCGGCCTGATCGGCTGGGCGCAGCTGGGCCGGGTGCCCGCCGGGGCGCGGGCGAGCACCCGGCTGTCGGAGCTGGACCGGCGCCGCCAGCCGCCGCTGGTGGTGCCGGCCGACGCGCTCGTCGCCGACCTCGCCGAGCAGCTGGCGAGCCGGCCGATGCCGGCCGTCGTGGTCGCCGGCGGCCGGATCGTCGGGCTGCTCGGGCAGCCGGAGCTGCGCCGGATCGCCGAGCTACGCCGGCTGGGCTGGCAGCCCGCCGCGCCGCCGCCGGCGCCGCCGATACCGGAGCCCGCCCGGCACTGGTAGGAAAGAGGCATGAGCCCTGATACCGCCGCCACCGACGAGGTCGTCGGCCTGCTGTCGGACCTGATCCGGATCGACACCTCCAACCCGACCCACCCGGAGCGGCCGGCGGCCGAATGGGTGGCCGAGAAGCTGTCCGAGGTCGGCATCGAGGCAACGGTGCTGGAGTCCGAGCGGGGTCGCGCCTCCACCGTCGCCCGGATCGCCGGCAGCAACCCGGACCGGCCGCCGCTGCTGATCCACGGCCACCTCGACGTGGTGCCGGCCGACCCCGACGAGTGGTCGGTCGACCCGTTCGCCGGCGAGGTGAAGGACGGCTACGTCTGGGGCCGGGGCGCGGTCGACATGAAGGACATGGACGCGATGACCCTGGCGGTGATCCGGGAGTGGGCCCGCACCGGCGTGCGGCCCGAGCGCGACATCGTGCTGGCGTTCGTGGCCGACGAGGAGGCCGGCGGCAGGTACGGCGCGCACTGGCTGGTGGACAACCACCCCGACCACTTCGCCGACTGCACCGAGGCGATCAGCGAGGTCGGCGGCTACTCGATGACGGTGCGCGACGACCTGCGGCTCTACCTGATCCAGACGGCGGAGAAGGGCATCGCCTGGCTGCGGCTGCGCGCCGAGCAGCGGCCCGGGCACGGCTCGATGATCCACCCGGACAACGCCGTCACCGAGCTGGCCCGGGCGGTCACCCGGATCGGCGAGCACCAGTTCCCGATCCACCTCACCCCGACGATGCGGGAGTTCCTGACCCGGGTCTCGGCCACGACCGGCCTGCCGATCGACCTCGACGACCCGGAGGCGGCGCTGAAGCACTTCGGCAACGCCGCCCGGATGCTCGGCGCTACGCTGCGCAACACCGCCAACCCGACCATGCTGCAGGCCGGCTACAAGGCGAACGTGATCCCGTCCACCGCCGAGGCGACCGTCGACTGCCGGTTCCTGCCGGGCTACGAGGACGAGCTGTTCGAGACGATCGACCGCCTGATCGGCGAGCACGTCAGCCGCGAGACGATCACCCACGACATCGCGGTCGAGACCGGCTTCGACGGCGCGATCGTGGACGCGATGGCCCAGGCGATCAAGGCCGAGGACTCCAACGGCGTGCTGGTGCCGTACCCGATGTCCGGCGGCACCGACGCCAAGTCGTTCTCGCTGCTGGGCATCCGCAACTTCGGCTTCTCGCCGCTGCTGCTGCCGGCCGACCTCGACTTCACCGCGCTGTTCCACGGCATCGACGAGCGGGTGCCGGTGGCGGCGCTGCAGTTCGGCGTCCGGGTGCTGGACCGGTTCCTGCGCGCCTGCTGACCGGAGCCTGATCCGGGTCCCCGGACGGGCGGTGCCCGACGGCCGGGTCAGGCGATCAGGCCGGGCATCGGTGCCTGGTCCGGGCCGCGTCGCCTGCGGCGGAGCAGCACCTGCCGGGTGCCGTCGGTGTATTTGCGGACCCGGGCCAACTCCCAGCCGCCGTACTCGGCGTGCAGCGCGAGCCGCACCGCTGCGTTCACCCTCGTCACATCGGAGGGGATGCGCAGCGGTGCGTACTCCCAGTCGGGGTCAGCGTCCGCCGTCTCGTGGGTCGCCATCTTTCAGATTGTGCACCCGCGACCGCCCCGGCATGCCACCGGCGGCGGAGAACCGCCGCCGGTGCCGCCCGGCTACTTCACCGCGGCGTTGTACTTGCCGATCAGGTCCTTGGCCTGGCTGGCGGCCTCGTCCAGCGCGGCCTTCGGGTCCTTGTTCGAGGTGAGCACCGACTCGATCGCGGTCTCGACCAGGGCCCGCACCTGCGGCAGGCTGCCCAGCAGGCAGCCCTGGGTGGCGGTGTCGGCCGGGCTCGCGGCCAGCTCGTCGATGGCGGTCTGGAACTCCGGCTTCTGGGCCACCCACGCCTTGTCGGACGGGTCGTTCAGCGCCGCCTTGGAGACCGGGAAGTAGCCGGTCTTGGTGTGCCAGAAGGCGGAGTTCTCCGGCTGCACCAGGAACTTCGCGAACTCCCATGACGCGCGCTGTTCGGCCGCGGAGTGGCCCGGGCCGTCGATCCAGAGCGAGGCACCGCCGATGATCGGGCCGCCCGGGTCCGAGCTCTGCACCTTCGGGAACGGGGCCGTCCCGACCTGGAACTTGCCGCTGGCCGCCTGCAGGTAACCGCCCAGCACGCCGGTCGACTCGAAGCCCATGCCGACCGCGCCGGACTTGAAGGCGGCCTGCGCGTCGTCGGTCTTGCGGCCGGTGTTGGTGGCCAGGCCGTCGGCCAGCATCCCCTTCCACCAGGTCAGGAACTGGACCTGCTCAGGGTCGTCGAAGGTGACCGCGTCGGCCCGCTGGGAACGGCCGTTGTCGTTGTCGCAGTAGGTCTTGCCAGCCTCGGCTGTCAGCTGCTCGAAGTACCAGCCGTAGATGGCCGCGTTGAACGGGTACTTCACCGCGCCGCTCGCCTTGAGCTTCTCGGCGTCGGTGCGGATCTCGTCCAGCGTGGCCGGCGGTTTGTTCGGATCCAGGCCGGCCTTGGTGAAGGCGGTCTTGTTGAGGTAGAGCACCGGCACCGAGGAGTTGAACGGCATGGACTGCAGCTTGCCGTTGCGGGAGTAGTAGCCCTTGATGGCCGGCTGCAGGTCACCGAGGTCGTAGTGGTCGACGTCGGCGAACGACTGCACCGGGATGGTCTGCCCGGAATCGGCCAGGAAACCCGAGCCGATGTCGTACACCTGGATCAGCGAGGGGGTCTGCTTGGCCTGCACGGCGGCCTTGTACTTGGTGACCGTGTCGTCGTAGCTGCCCTGGAAGGTCGGCTTGACGGTGATCTTGCCGGCGTGCGCGGCGTTGAACTTCGCCACCAGGGCGTTGAGCGCGTCGGCGTTCGCCCCCTTCATCGCGTGCCAGAACGTCACCGTGACCGGGCCGGCGCCGTCGAGCACGCTCGCGGCCGGCGCGCTGGAGATCGCCGCGGTCGAACCGGATCCGCTGCCGCTGCACGCGGCGGTGAGCGCCAGGGCGGCGACGGCCGTCCCGGCCATCGCCAGGCGCAGGAAAGTGGGCTTCATCGACAAACTGCCTTTCTGGATCGGAAGGTCCGGTGGCTGTTTCACCGGCACGGCGGTGCCGTCTGGGTCAGCGCAGGGCTCCGGCGGTCAGGCCGCGGACCAGGAACCGCTGGCCGAAGGCCACCAGGGCGGCGGTCGGCAGCAGCGCCAGGGTGACGCCGGCCAGGATCAGGCCGGGGTTGGCCTGCTCGGCGTCGTTGAGCGAGGCCAGCCCGATCTGCAGCGTCTGCATGTTCGGCGAGTCGGTGACCAGCAGCGGCCAGAGGAACTGGTTCCACGCCGAGAGGAAGACGAAGATGCCGACGCTGGCCAGCGCCGGCCGGGACAGCGGCAGCAGGATGCCGACCAGGAACCGGCCGTGGCTGGCGCCGTCCAGGGTGGCCGCGTCGCGCAGCTCGACCGGGAAGGTGCGGAAGGACTGGCGCAGCAGGAAGGTGCCGAACCCACCGGCCAGGAACGGCAGGATCAGCGCCAGGAACGTGTTGCGCAGCCGGTGGTCGGCCATGAAGAGGAAGTTCGGGATGATGATGGATTCCCACGGGATCATCAGGGTGAACAGGAAGACCGCGAACAGCGTCCGGCGGAACGGCAGCGCCAGGAAGGCGAACGCGTAGGCCGACAGCACCGCGCACACCAGCTGCGCCAGCGTGATCGCCAGCGCCACCAGCGCCGAGTTGAGGTACTGCCGGCCGAGCGGCACCGCCCGGAAGACGCCGCGGTAGTTGGCGAAGGTCAGGCTGTGCGGGAACAGCGACGGCGGCGCCGAGGCGATGTCGCCCGGCCCCATCACGCTGCCGACCACGGTGTAGTACACCGGGAAGAGCACCAGGACGGCCAGCACCAGCAGCGCCAGCACCCGGGCCAGCCGGCCGGCGCCGAGCGCGCGGCGGCGCGGACGCCTCGTGTTCGCAGCGGGTTCGGCGACGGGTGCGACCCGCTCGGCCGGCCGGGTGGCCGTCATCGGCTGCGCTCCCGACTCTTCGCGCGAGCGCTCATCGATAGAACACCTTTCGTTCCAGCACGCCGAACTGCAGCGCGGTGATGACGACGACCACGAGCAGCAGCACGATCGCCTGCGCCGAGCCGGTGCCGTAGTCCGAGGCGCCGTTCTCGAACGCGGTGTGGTAGATCCAGTAGACGAGCGTGGTGGTGTGCCCGGTCGGGCCGCCACGGGTCAGCAGCTTGATCTGGCCGAAGCTCTGCAGGCTGGCGATGGTGTCGACCACCACCAGGAAGAACAGGCTGGGCGTGATCAGCGGGACGGTGATCGAGCGCGCGATCCGGAACGTGCTGGCGCCGTCGAGCCGCGCCGCCTCGTACAGCTGCTCGTCGACCCCGCCGACCCCGGCCAGCATCACCAGGGTGTTGTAGCCGACGTTCATCCAGACCGTGGTGATCGCGATCGAGACCAGCGCGGTGCCCGGGCTGGTCAGCCAGTCGACCGGGCCGAAGCCGAGGGAGGTCACCAGGTAGTTCGCGATGCCGATGGCCGGGTTGAACAGCGCCGCGAAGACCACCGAGGCGGCCGCCGCGGAGTAGGCGAAGGGCATCGCGAACGCCGAGCGCAGCACCCGCAGGCCGCGCAGCGGCCCCTGCAGCAGCAGCGACAGCATCAGGGCCAGCAGGATGCTCGGGATCACCGTCAGCAGCACGTAGCCCGCGGTGACGCCGAGCACCTGGCCGAACTGCGGGTCGTGCAGCACCGCGGAGAAGTTGCCGAAGCCGACGTTGCGGTCCGGCCGGCCGAACAGATCCTGGCCGGTGGTGCTGAGCTGGAACGTCCGGACCAGCGGCCAGAACAGGAAGATCGCGAACACCGCCAGCGACGGCGCCAGCAGGGCCAGGCCCAGCGCCCGTTCCCGGCCCAGCCCCGGCCGGGTCCGCTCTCGCTTCGCCACGCTGCCCCCATCGTCACGTGTGTCGTGCCGTACCCGAACACCGGAGATCTCAGCCGAACAGCACGACCCGGCGGTGAACCTGAGGTGTCTGCCGAATGGCGCACTCGGTCCCGGCTGTGCACCCGAAAGGCCAGATCGTAACCGCTGCCCGGTTCGGCCGCCGGTCCGGGCGCTACTGGCCGAGCAGCCAGCCGTCCGACCCGGCCAGCCGGCGGGCGGCGGCGGGTCCCCAGGAACCGGGCGCGTACGGCAGTGGCTTGCGACGCAGCCCCAGCACCGGCGCGGCCACCTTCCACACGTGCGCCAGCCCGTCCGGCCGGGTCACCAGCGACCGGTCGCCGGCCAGCACGTCGTGCAGCAGCCGGGAGTAGGGCGGCAGCGGCTCGCGGTCGGCGATGTCGGCCACCGGCACCCGGGCCCGGGCGCTGCCCAGCCGCAGCCCGACGCCCGGCTGCTTGGCCACCATCGCCAGATCGATCTCGCCGCTGCCGTCCAGGCTGAACCGCAGCACGTTGCCGTCCGCCGGCAGGCCGGACAGCGGGCCGGCCGGCTCGCGCAGCAGCAGGCTGACCGCCTGGTGGGTGCGGGCCAGCCGCTTGCCGGTGCGCAGCAGGAACGGCACGCCCTTCCACCGCGGGGTGTCCACCCAGAGCCGGGCCGCGACGAAGGTCTCGGTGCGCGAGCGGTCGCCGATCCCGGTCAGGTCCCGGTAGCCGTCGAACTGGCCGAGCACCACGTCGGCGGGGTCGATCGGCCGGAACTTGGCGATGATCTTCTCCCGGGCGGCCTGCAGGTGGGCCGGTTCCAGGCTGGCCGGCGGCTCCATCGCGACCTCGGCGGCCACCTGGAACAGGTGGGTGACCAGCATGTCCAGCACCGCGCCGGTGTGGTCGTAGAAGCCGGCCCGGTCGGCCACCCCGAGCGTCTCCGGGCAGTCGATCTGCACCGCCCGCACGCTGTGCCGGTCCCAGATCCGGGCGAACATGCCGTTGGCGAAGCGCAGCACGTGCAGGTCCTGGGTGGCCTCCTTGCCCAGGAAGTGATCGATCCGGTAGATCTGCGACTCGTCGAAGACCCGGTGCGCCACCCGGTCCAGCGCCCGGAAGCTCTCCGGCGAGGTGCCGAACGGCTTCTCGTAGACCACCCGGGCGTCCTCGGCCAGCTGGTGCCGGCCGATCGCGGTGGTCAGCGGCCCGAACGCCTGCGGCGGCACCGCCAGGTAGTGCACCAGGTCGGGGTCGCCGCCGAGGTCGGTGCGGGCCTGCCCGATCGCCTCCCGCAGCGCGCCGTGCCCCTCGGCGGCGAAGTCCCCGCCGGCGAACCGCAGCTGCTGCGCGAACGACTTCCAGACCGGCGCGGCCGCCCCGGTGACGCCGGTGCCGAACTGGGTCAGGCTGTGCCGGACGTGCCCGACGAAGTCCTCGTGCGCCACGTCGCCCCGGCCGCTGCCGATCAGCCGCCAGCGGGTCGGCAGCAGGCCGAGCTTGGCGAGTTCGAAGAAGGCCGGCAGCACCATCCGTTTCGCCAGGTCCCCGGTCGCGCCGTAGAGAACGAAGATCGCCGGGCCGGGTCGCTGGGGGTTCGCCATGACTCGACAGTAGCGAGGCCTACCGGGCGGTCACCGCGATCGTGTGCAAGCCGGTCGCACCGGCCGGGAACGGGTCGGCCGGCGTGGCGTCCTGCGCGGTGCCGCCGGCGTCGTAGGCGCGCACCCGCAGCCGGTGCCGGCCCGGGGTGCGGGGCGTCCACAGCCAGACCCACTGCCGCCAGGTGTCGGCCGAGGGCACCCGGGCCAGCACCGCGGGCTGCCACGCCTCGTCGTCGACCTGCACCTCGACCCGGGAGATGCCGGTGTGCTGGTGCCAGGCGACGCCGGCCACCGGAATCTCGGTGCCGACCCGCACCGCCTGCGACCCGCTGGGCCGGTCGATCCGGGAGGCGAGCCGGACCGGCCCGCGCGGCGCCCAGCCGCCGCGCACCCAGTAGGCCTGGTACGCCGCGAAGGTGGTCGCCTCCAGGTCGACGATCCACTTGCACGCCGAGACGTAGCCGTAGAGGCCGGGCACCACCATTCGCACCGGGAAGCCGTGCTCCACCGGCAGTGGCTGGCCGTTCATGCCCACCGCGAGCAGCGCGTCCCGGCCGTCCAGCACGGTCGCGGTCGGGGTGCCGATGGTCATCCCGTCGCTGGAGGTGGCCACCAGCTGGTCGGCGTCGGCGGCCACGCCCGCCTCGCGCAGCAGGTCGGCCAGCCGGACGCCGCGGAACAGCGCGGTGCTGATCAGGTCGCCGCCGACCTCGTTCGAGACGCAGGTCAGCGTGATCCAGCGCTCGACCAGCGGCCGGGCCAGCAGGTCGGCGTAGCTGAGCTGCAGCTCGCGCCGGACGTTGCCGTGGATCCGCAGCCGCCAGCTGCCCGGGTCGAGCTGCGGCACGCTGAGCGCGGTGTCGATCCGGTAGAACCTGTTGTTCGGCGTCTGGAACGGCACCGCGCCCTTGCCCAGGTCGAAACCCGCCGGCACCGGCGCCGGTTCGGCCGGTGGCGGCAGCGTGATCCGGGCCCGGGCGGCGTTCGCGTCGAACCTGCTGAACTGCGCCAGCCGGCCGCCGAGGCCGCCGACCAGGGCCACCCCGGCCGCGGTCAGCCCGGCGGAGAGGAAGCGGCGGCGCCCGGTCACCAGCTGCCCGTCCGGCTGCCGGCGCGCCGGGCCGGCGATCGCATCCCGCTCGGCGGCCCGGTGCAGCGCGGCCAGGCACCCCAGGCCGGCCAGCGCGCCGAGCACCGACGGCACCGCGTCGCCGGCGCGATGGGCCGGCGCGGTCAGCGCGCAATAGCCGCCGAGCACGCCGAGCAGCGCCACCCCGGCCAGCCCGTAGCGCAGCCGGCGCGCGGCGGCCAGCCCGACCAGCACCGCGGCCAGCGCCAGCACCAGGTAGATGCCGGTGAGCAGCGCGGACTTGTCGCCGGTGCCGAACCGGTCGATGGCCCACCGCTTCACCGGTTCCGGGGTGAGCACGATGAACCGGTTGCCGACCGCGATCACCGGCGCGGCGACCGGCCGGAACGCGGCCGCGACCAGCTGCCCGACGCCGAGCGACACCCCGGCGGCCAGCAGCCCGATCAGGCCGGCGCGGACGGGCTCGATCCGGCCGGCCAGCCCGGAGCGGGGCCGATCGGTCGGGGGACCGGGCCGATCGGTCGGGGGACGGGGCGGCCCGGTCGGGGCGCCGTCGGTGCTGGCCACCCCTCCATGATCGGCCGGCGGGACGGGCAGGCGCCTTACGATCCGCGAACGGCGCGCGCGGGTTCACAGTTCCTTGATACTCAGGTGGCTCTTGGATAGCGTTCGCCGACTGCCTCCGCAGCTCATCGCCCTGCGACTGAAACGACAACCATGCGACTCCTTGCGCGGCTCAGCGCCCTGTCCACGGCCGGCCTGCTCGGCCTCGGCACCGTCCTCGGCGTCGGCGGGGTGGCCGCGGCGGCACCACTGCCGAACCTCGGCGGCAGCGCGCCCGCCGCCGCGCACGGACCGGCCACGATCACCTACAGCTACACGGTCACGCTGCCGAGCGCGGTCGACGCCACCGTCTTCACCACCCGGCAGGACGCCGCTGTGCCGGCCGCCACCACCGGCGTGCTGCTGGACGGGGTCGCCGTCCCGGCCGGGCAGGTCAGCCGCCCGTCCAGCATCGACATCGCCGTGCAGACCGGCGCGTCACCGGCCGACGGGCTGGCCGCCGGCACCCACACGTTCAGCTTCACCTCGACCATCGGCTCGGCGGTCTCGGCCGACACCAGCTCGACCGCGACGCTGTCCTGGACCCGCTCGGGCGTGCCCGGCTCGGTCACCTCGGCGCCGGTCGCCGTCGCGGTGAACGCGCCGGACGTCGCGGTGGCGCTCACCCCGGGCTCGGGGGAGGACCAGGTCGGCTTCCTCGGCACCGGCCAGGACGTGGTGCTCGCGGTGGACGTGGCCAACCTCGGCTACGGCAACCCGCACGCCACCCTGCACCTGCTGCTGCCGGCCGGCATGCGGCTCGGCTCCGACGGGATCAGCCGGGACGGTGACGGCTCGTCGCTCACCTGCACCGCCGACCCGGCCGACTCGCACCGGATCAGCTGCCCGCTCGGGGTGCTGGTGGCCGGCAGCACCGCCGATCCGACCCTGGACCTCGACCTGACCACCGAGCCGAACGAGCCGATCGGCAGCCTCGCCACGGTGACCGTCTCGGCCGAGCCGGACCCGGGCGAGGGCACCGACAGCAACCCGGCCAACAACGCGGTGAGCGCCCAGGTCGAGTACACCGGCTCGGCCCGGCTCGACTACACCGTGCACGCGGCCAGCAACCGGGTGCCGGTCGGCAGCCGGACGACCGTGCGGCTGACCGTGCACAACGCCGGGCCGCAGGCCGCGCCGTCGACCATCGCGTTCGGCGTGGTGGTCGGCGACCAGTTCGAGATCACCGGCTTCAGCGGGCGGATGACCCCGCCGGCCGGCCAGCAGAAGGCGTCGCTGAACACCGCCCGGCTGGGCCGGATCGTCAGCAGCGACAGCCTGGCCGCCGGCGCCACCGACGCCGGCACCGGCGGCTCGGCGGTGCTCTGGTTCGCCGGTGACATCCCGGCCGGCCAGTCGGTGAGCGCCACCCTGACCATCACCGCCCGCACGCCGGGCACGGCCCAGGTCGGCATCCTGGCGATCTCCGGCGCCGCGGACCCGAACTGCCTGGACTTCGAGTGCGACCCGACCACGGCGACCGTCACCGCGGTGGCGGTGCCGGCGAAGCCGGGCTCGGGTGAGGGCCCGGCCTCCGGTGGCGGCACCCAGGTGGCCGGCGGCCTGGCCGACACCGGCGCCAGCACCCGGCCCGCGCTCCTCGGCCTGGCGATGCTGCTCGCCGGCGCCGGCCTGCTGCTCCTGGCGCGGCGCCGCTCGCCCGCCTGACCGCCCGCTGGCCGGGCTCAGAACGCGACGCGCCCGGCCAGCGCCGCTTCGAGCAGGGTGCGCCGGGGCGTCGCGCCGACCTCGCGGACCGCGCGGACCAGCGCCGGCCCGCTGCCGTGCACCACCGACAGGTGACGCTGGGCCCGGGTCAGCGCGGTGTAGACCAGCGGCCGGGAGAGCATCCGGCCGGCCTCCGGGGCCAGCACCACGACCACCGCCTGGAACTCCGAGCCCTGTGCCCGGTGCACGGTGATCGCCCAGCCGTGGCTGATGTCGGCCAGCACCTTGCCCGACACCTCCGCCGGGCCCGAGCCGAAGTCGATGGTGACCACCCCGCCGGACACCGCGGTGACGGTGCCGACCTCGCCGTTGGCGAACCCGGTCGGGGTCGCCTCCAGGTGGTTGGCGGTGGCGACCACCCGGTCGCCCGGGTCGAACCGGAAGCTGGACTTGGCGAACGGGTGCGGGTTGAGCCTGGCCTTCAGGGCCGCGTTCAGCTCGATGGTGCCCGCCGGTCCCCGGTGCACCGGGGTGACCACCTGGATCTGGCCGGCGTCGATGCCCAGCGCCCGCGGGATCGAGTCGGTGACCAGCTGCACCACCCGGTGCGCGCACTCGGCCGAGCCCCGGGCCGGCACCACCACGACCTCGCGGTCGGGGGAGTCCACCGGGGGCAGCTCGCCGGCCCGGACGGCGGTGGCCAGCCTGGCGATCGCGCCGCCCTCGTCCTGCCGGTAGAGCCGGCGCAGCTCGGTCACCGGCACCGCGCCGGAGCCGATCACGTCGGCCAGCACCTGGCCCGGCCCGATCGAGGGCAGCTGGGCCGAGTCGCCCACCAGCAGCACGTGCGTCCGGTCGGCACAGGCCCGCAGCAGCGCCGCGGCCAGCTCGACGTCGAGCATCGAGGCCTCGTCCACCACGACCAGGTCGGCGTCCAGCGGCCAGCCCGGGCCCCGGGCGAAGCCGGCGCCGAAGTCGACCTCGCCGGCCTCGTTGCTGCGCGGCTGCACCCCCAGCAGCCGGTGGATCGTCATCGCCTCGGCATCGCACAGCTCAGCCAGCCGCTTGGCGGCCCGGCCGGTCGGTGCGGCCAGGGCGACCAGCTTGCCGGCCCGTTCGGCGGCCTGCACCACCGCGGCCACCGTCCGGCTCTTGCCGGTGCCGGGACCGCCGGTCAGCACGCTCACGCCGTGTTCCAGGGCGTGCGCGACGGCACCACGCTGTACGTCATCCAGACTGTCTGTGGTGGCCCTCTCCTGCTTGCCGGCCGCCATCGGCTCGGCGGCCTCGGTCAGCCGCCGGATCGCCTCGGCCACCGCCCGTTCGGCCTGGAAGTAGCGGTCCAGGGCGAGCTGGTCGCCGACCCGGTGGACGGCCTCGATCGCGCACGCCTCCGCCACGGCCCGGTCCGGGTCGGCGATCCGGTACAGCCGCAGGTCGTCGGCGACCACCTCGACCGGGGTCAGCGTGTGGCCGTCGCGGGCCGAGCGGGCCAGCACGTGGCCGACCAGCGCCCGGGACCGGCGCGGGTCGGTCGGCTGCACGCCGGGCAACGCGGCCCGGGCCAGCGCGTCGGCGTCCGGCACGTCCACCCCGGCCAGCTGCAGCAGCCGCCACGGGTCGTCTCGCAGCAGCCGCAGCGCGCCGGGGCCGAACGTGTCGACCGCGCGCCCGGCCAGCCGGGCCGGCAACCCGGCCGCGACCAGCAGCTCGGCCACCTCGTAGGCCGGGCGGGCCGCGATGAACGCCGAGGCGAGCCGCCCGGCCCGCTGCCGGCCGACCTTGGGCAGGCTGGTCAGGGCCTCGGCGGTGACGTCGTCCGGCTCGGTGATGCCGGCCTCGCCGAGCGCGGCGGCCAGGGTGCTGCCGAGCCCCGGCCAGAGCCCGGCCGAGCAGAACGCCTGGAAGACCTGCTGGCTCAGCGGACGTCCTCGGGGTAGCCGGTGTACGGCGCCGAGACGTCGTCCAGCGCCAGCTGGATCTCCAGCGGGAGCTCCACGGCCAGCGACTGCAGCGCGGCGGTGAGCTGGCCGAGGGTGCGCGCCCCGACGATCGGCGCGACCACGCCGGGCCGGTTGCGCAGCCACGACAGCGCCACCGTGATCGGCGAGGTGGCCAGCCCGTCGGCGGCGGTCGCCACCGCCTCGACGATGCCCACCTGCCGGCCGTCGGCGTAGCTGGCCAGGCTGCGGCCCTGCGCCGCACCGCGGGAGTCGGCCGGGATGCCGCCGCGGTACTTGCCGGTCAGCACGCCGCCGCCGAGCGGGGAGTAGGGCAGCACGCCCAGCCCCAGCTCCAGGCAGGCCGGCACCACCTCGCGCTCCACGCCGCGGTCGAGCAGGGAGTAGCGCACCTGGTTGGAGATCAGCGGCGCGCGCCCGGGTACCGCCCGCTGCCAGGTGGCCGCCTGCGCGGTCCGCCAGCCCGGATAGTTCGACACGCCCACGTACCGTGCCTTGCCGCTGGTCACCGCGGTGTCGAGCGCGGTCAGCGTCTCCTCCATCGGAACCCCCGAGTCGGGGGTGTGCACCTGCCACAGGTCCAGGTGGTCGACGCCGAGATTGCGCAGCGACTCCTCCAGCTGGCGCAGCAGCGCGCCCCGCGAGGCGTCGACCACCCGCTCGTCGCCGGTCCGGGTGATGCCGGCCTTGGAGGCCAGCGTCAGTGCCGAGCGCGGCACCAGGTCGGCGATCAGCGCGCCCAGGATCCGTTCGGACTCGCCGCCGGAGTAGGACACCGAGGTGTCGACGAACGTCCCGCCCGCGTCGTGGAAGGCGACCAGGATCGCCGCCGCCTCGTCCGGATCGGTGCCGTTGCCCCAGGTCATGGTGCCCAGCCCCAGCCGGGAGATCTTCAGGCCGCTCCGTCCCAGCGCGCGCATGTCCACGCCGGAGAACCTACCGGGACGGCCACGCCGCGGACGGGAGCGGACACCGGCACCGGCGCGCCGGGGGAGACCGGGCGGCGGTCGGTAGGGTGACGGCGTGAAGCTCGGACTGAACCTCGGTTACTGGGGCATGGGCAACGACGCCGAGAACCTCGCACTCGCCCGGGAGGCGGACGCCCTGGGCTACTCGTGCGCCTGGGCCGCCGAGGCGTACGGCTCGGACGCGCCGACCGTGCTGGCCTGGGTGGGCGCGCAGACGAAGCAGATCGGCCTGGGCAGCTCGATCCTGCAGATCCCGGCACGCACCCCCGCGATGGCGGCGATGACCGCGGCCACCCTCGACTCGCTGTCCGGCGGCCGGTTCCGGCTGGGCCTGGGCGTCTCCGGCCCGCAGGTCTCCGAGGGCTGGCACGGCGTCCGGTTCGCCCGCCCGCTGGCCCGCACCCGCGAGTACGTCGACATCGTCAACCTGGCGCTGTCGCGCAAGCGGGTCCGCTACGAGGGCAGCTACTACACGCTGCCGCTGCCGGACGGCCCGGGCAAGGCGCTGCAGCTGACCGTGCACCCGGTGCGCGAGCACATCCCGATCTACCTCGCCTCGGTCGGGCCGAAGAACCTCGAGCTGACCGGTGAGATCGCCGACGGCTGGCTGGCCATCTTCCTCTCCACCGAGTTCGTCGGCGAGCAGCTGGAGCGGATCGAGGCCGGCCGGGCCAAGGTCGGCAAGTCCCTGGCCGACTTCGACGTGGTGGCCAGCGCACCGCTCAACGTCGCCGACGACGTGCAGGCCGCCGCGCACCCGATCCGGTCCTACGCCGCCCTCTACATCGGTGGCATGGGCAGCCGGGACGTGAACTTCTACAACCGGCTGGCCGGCCAGATGGGCTTCGAGGAGGAGGCCGCGGCGATCCAGGATCGGTTCCTGGCCCGCGACTACGAGGCGGCCGCGGCGGCCGTCCCGTTCGACTTCATCGACGCCACCTCGCTGATCGGCCCGAAGGCCCGGATCGCCGAACGGATGGCCGCCTTCGCCGCGGCCGGGGTCACCACGCTGAACGTGATGCCGCAGGGGGCCACCCTGGCCGACCGGCTCGCCAGCCTGCAGGTCGCGGTCGAGGCGCTCGCCGAGTCCGGCGCGGCATGAGCGGCACCGTCAACGCGGTCCAGGCGGTCGTCTACGGGCTGGTGCAGGGGCTCACCGAGTTCCTGCCGATCTCCTCCACCGGGCACCTGCGCATCGTGCAGGAGTGGCTCAACCCGCACGCCGACCAGACCGGCTTCACCGCCTTCACCGCGGTGATCCAGCTCGGCACCACGATCGCGGTGGTGCTGTACTTCTGGCGCGAGCTGGTGCACATCGCGGTGGCCTGGCTGCGCGGCCTGGTCGACCGGGAGTGGCGCAGCACCCTGGAGTACCGGATGGGCTGGTACCTGATCCTGGCCACCGTCCCGGTCGGGGTGTTCGGCCTGCTGTTCTCCCACCAGATCGAGACCGGGGCCCGCAACCTCTGGGTGCTGGCCTGCGCGTTGATCGCAATGGCGCTGGTGCTGCTGGTGGCCGAGCTGCGCGGCAGCCGCAAGCGGGACGAGGAGCAGCTCAACCGGCGGGACGCGGTGACCGTCGGCGCCGCCCAGGCGCTGGCCCTGATCCCGGGCGTCTCGCGATCCGGCTCGACGATCAGCGCCGGGCTGTTCCGGGGCCTGGACCGGGTGGCCGCGGCGCGCTTCTCGTTCCTGCTCTCGATCCCGGCGGTGGTGGCCTCGGGGCTGTTCGAGGCCCGGCACGTCGGCGGCCCGAACGCCCCGGGCATGGGCGTCACCATCGTGGCGACGATCATCTCGTTCGTGGTCGGCTTCGCCTCGATCGCCTGGCTGCTGCGCTACATCGCCCGGCACTCGACCTTCCTGTTCATCGGGTACCGGATCGTCCTCGGCGTGCTGCTGCTGGTGCTGCTCGGCACCGGCGCGGTCTCGGCGACGAGCTGAGCCGGCCATGACCACGGTGTTCCTGCTGCGGCACGGGCTGACCAGCCTGACCGGGCCGGTGCTGGCCGGCCGGGCACCCGGCACCCACCTCGACGAGCGCGGCCGGGCCCAGGCCACCGCCGCCGCCGACCGGCTGGCGGTGCTGCCGCTGGCGCTGGTCGCGACCAGCCCGCTGGAACGCTGCGCCGAGACGGCCAGGACCGTGCTCGCCGCGCAGCGGGCCGCTGGCCGGGCACCGGCTCGGCGCACCGAGCGGCGGCTGCTGGAATGCGACTACGGCGACTGGACCGGGCGGGAGATCAAGAGCCTGGTCAAGGATCCGCTCTGGCCGGTGGTGCAGGCCAACCCGTCCGCGGTGACCTTCCCGAACGGCGAGTCGATGCCGGCGATGGCCGCCCGCGGGGTGGCCGCCATCCGCGACCTCGACCGGCAGGTGGCCGCCGAGCACGGTGACCACGCGGTCTGGCTGGCCTGCAGCCACGGCGACCTGATCAAGTCGATCCTGGCCGACGCGCTCGGCATGCACCTGGACCTGTTCCAGCGGATCGTGGTCGACCCGTGCTCGGTGTCGGCCATCCGCTACACCGCGGGCCGGCCGTTCGTGCTCTTCAGCAACAGCGTCACCGGCGAGCTGGGCCAGTACGTGCCCACCCCGCCCAAGCCCGGCCGGAGCCGCCGCCGGGCCGCCACCGCCGACGCCACGGTGGGCGGCGGCGCGGGCGGCGGATCGGTCTGAGGACCGTCTAGGCTGACAATGATGAGCCGCCAGATCTTCTACTTCGATCAGCCGCGCCGGTTCGTGGTCGGTACTGTCGGCCAGCCGGGCGAGCGCACCTTCTTCCTGCAGGCCAGCGACGGCGTGCGGGTGGTGAGCGTCGCGCTGGAGAAGGCCCAGGTGACGGTGCTCGCCGAGCGGATCGAGCAGCTGCTCGCCGACATGGCGGCCCGCACCGGCGCCGAACAGCCGGCCGCGGTGACCGCCGACATCGACCCGCTGGAGAGCCCCATCGACGAGGAGTTCCGGGTCGCGGCGATGGGGCTCGCCTACGACAGCGAGGCGGACCTGATCGTGATCGAGGCCCAGGCGCCCGCCGAATCGGCCGAGGAGGCCGAGGCGACGCTGCTCGAGGACACCGAGGACGGCCCGGACGCGCTGCGGGTGCGGCTGG
This sequence comes from Jatrophihabitans sp., assembly GCA_035507775.1. GTDB lineage: Bacteria > Actinomycetota > Actinomycetes > Mycobacteriales > Jatrophihabitantaceae > Jatrophihabitans_A. The sequence goes on along the minus strand of DATJNU010000023.1, from coordinate 10,630 downwards.
CCCACCAGGCGGCCGCCGAGTTCGTCGAGCGGGCCCGCCGGGTGGTCGAGGCCGGCCGGCCGCCGTGCCCGCTGTGCAACCAGCCGCTGGATCCCGGCGGGCACGTCTGCCCGCGCAGCAACGGCTATCGGCGCCAGGCCCGGTTGGGATCGAGTGGATGAGCTGACCGCTCCGGTGGCGTTGCCGGCCGCCGACGCGCTGACGCTGCTGGAATGCGGCGAGCTCACCGTCGAGGGCCGGGTCACCACCGCCTCGAACGCCACGCTGTACTGCCGGGCCGAGTTCGAGGGCGTGGTCGCCGCCTGCGCCTACAAGCCGGTGTCGGGGGAGCGGCCGCTCTGGGACTACCCGGACGGGACGCTGGCCGAGCGCGAGGTCGCAAGCTATGAGATCAGCGCCGCGACCGGCTGGGACATCGTGCCGCCGACGGTGCTGCGGGCCGGCCCGTTCGGCACCGGGATGGTGCAGCTCTGGGTGGCCGAGGACGAGTCGTTCGACATGGTGGCCGCGATCAACGACGGCGGGTACGCCCCGCTGCGGCGGGTGGCGCTGCTGGACGCGGTGCTGAACAACTCCGACCGCAAGGTCTCCCACCTGCTGCCGGTGCCCGGCCCGGACGGGCTGCAGGTGCGCGGGGTGGACCACGGGGTGAGCCTGGGCGTGCAGGACCGGTTGCGCACCGTGCTCTGGCAGTGGGCCGGTGACCCGCTGCCGCCCGACGGCGTGGAGATGCTGACCCGGCTGGACGCCGACTGGGAGACCCCGCGGGGCGACCGGCCGAGCCTGGCCGAGACGCTCGGCGAGCTGCTCACCACCGCCGAGGTGCGCGCGGTCCGGCGCCGGGTGCAGCGGCTGCTCGCCCGCGGCCGGTTCCCGATGCCGCCGACCGACTGGCCGGCCATCCCGTACCCGCCGTACTGATCAGCGGCGCGCGGCCAGCTCCTCCAGCCGCTGCAGGGTGGCGGTCATGCCGGCCCGGTTGCGGGCCGGGAACCGCAGCAGCACCAGCAGCAGCTTGCCCCGGGCGTTGCGGGCGTCCCACTGCTCGGTGACCTCGGTGCCGCCGGCCACCTCGGTGAAGGTGTAGCGCCAGACGTGGCCGTTGAAGTGCCGCCAGCCGAGCTGGCGGGGCTCCTCGAACTCGACCACCGTGTTGAGGATCTTGTAGTCGGCGGCCAGGTGCATGTCCATGGCGAACTTCGCCCCGAGGCTCAGCCGCTCCGGGCCGCCGGCGCGGACCGCGCGCACCGAGTTGGAACCGTCGATCACCGGGTGCTGGGCCGGGTCGGCGACGATGTCGAACAGCGTCTGCGGGTCGGCGGCGATCCGCCGGCGGACGGTGACCAGGAAGTTCGAATCGGCTGTCATGCCCGCTGATTCTTCAGCAGCCGGTCGCTCGGCGGCCAGCCGGCCGGTCCGGCGCCACCCGCCGCCCGGGCACCGGCTAGCGTGAGCCCCATGCGTTCCTGGTCCACCACCGACGTGCCCGAGCTGCCCGGCCGCGGCCGCCCGCTGCGGCTCTACGACACCGCCACCGACCAGGTCTCGCCGACCGCCCCGGGCGAGACCGCGCGGCTGTACGTGTGCGGGATCACCCCCTACGACGCGACCCACCTCGGCCATGCTGCCACCTACCTGGCCTTCGACCTGGTGCAGCGGGTCTGGCGGGACGCCGGCCACCAGGTGCGGTACGTGCAGAACGCGACCGACGTCGACGACCCGCTGCTGGAGCGCGCCATCGCGACCGGCGTCGACTGGCGGGACCTCGCCGAGCGCGAGATCGAGCTCTTCCGCGAGGACATGGCCAGCTTGCGGGTGCTGCCGCCGGACGACTACGTCGGCGTGGTGGAGAGCGTGGACGAGATCGCCGACGGGGTCGCCAAGCTGCTGGCCGACGACAAGGCCTACCGGCTGGAGCAGGACGTCTACGCCACCCTCGGCGGCAGCGGCCGGTTCGGCTACGAGTCCCGCTACTCCCGGCCCGAGATGCTGGCGCTGGCCGCCGAGCGCGGCGGCGACCCGGCCCGGCCCGGCAAGCAGGATCCGCTCGACGCGCTGCTGTGGCGGGGGCAGCGGACGGGGGAGCCGTCCTGGCCGTCCAGCCTCGGCCCGGGCCGGCCGGGCTGGCACATCGAATGCTCGGTGATCGCGCTGAACCGGCTCGGCATGGCCCTCGACGTGCAGGGCGGCGGCTCGGACCTGCGCTTTCCGCACCACGAGTTCTCGGCGGCGCACGCGGAGGCGCTGACCGGGCAGTGGCCGTTCGCCCGGCACTACTGTCACGCCGGCATGATCGGGCTGGACGGCGAGAAGATGAGCAAGTCGCGGGGCAACCTGGTCTTCGTCTCCAGCCTGCGGCGGGCCCAGGTGGACCCGATGGCGATCCGGCTCGCGCTGCTCGACGGGCACTACCGCGCCGACCGGGAGTGGACCGGCGGCCGGTTGCCCAAGGCCGAGCAGCGGCTCGTCCGGTGGCGCGCCGCGGCGGCGCTGGACCGGGCGCCGTCGGCGACCGAGCTGCTCGAACGGCTGCGCGGCTGCCTGGCCGACGACCTCGACACGGCCGGCGCCATCGCGGCGGTGGACCGGTGGGCGAGCACCGCGCTGGAGCAGCCGGCCTCGGCCGACCAGCCCGGCGCCGGCCGGCTGGCCGCCCGTGCCGTCGACGCGCTGCTGGGCATCGCGCTGTAGCGCGGCTGGCCGGGCTCGGCCGCGGCTGGGCGCTATAGAACCGCAGGTCGGGTCACGGCTCAGGGTCCGCCGGCACGTCCACCACGATCACGGTGACGTTGTCCCGGCCGCCGGCCTGCACCGCCCGCCGGACCAGTTGGTCGGCGGCTTGCTGCGGATCCTCGATGCTGCCCAGCAGCTCGGCCAGCTCCGGGTCGGCCAGCTCGTTGGTCAGCCCGTCCGAACAGAGCAGGAAGCGCTCACCCGGCACCGGATCGCGCAGCCAGACGTCCGGCTTCGAGGCGGGTTCGACGCCCAGTGACCGGGTCACCACGTTGCGCCGCGGATGGTGCCGCGCGGCCACCGGATCGAGCAGCCCGGCGTCCACCAGCTCCTGCACCGCGGAATGGTCGACCGTCAGCTGGCCGAGCGCGCCGTCGGCGTAGCGGTAGACCCGGGAGTCGCCGAGGTTGAGCACCGCCCACCGGCCGCCGGCCAGCGCCACCAGGCCGGTCACGGTGCTGCCGAGGCCGGCCCGGTCCGGGTGCTGGGCGCCCTCGTCCAGCAGCCGCTGGTTCGCCCGGGCCAGCGCCTGCTGCACGGCCGCCGGGGTGGGCGGTTCGCCGGCGAGCCCGCCGGTCAGCTCGGCGACGGCCAGCTTGCTGGCGACGTCACCGGCCGGCTGGCCGCCCATGCCGTCGGCGACCAGGTAGAGGCCGTCGGCGGCGTAGAGGCTGTCCTGGTTCTGCGACCGCCACCGGCCGACGTCGGTGGCGCACCCGGAGCGGATCGGCAGCACGGGTCACATCGGGCCGGACGGGCCGCCGCCCCGGTCGCGCCGGCGCAGGTAGCGCTCGAACTCGCGCGCGATCGCGTCCCCGGACGCCTCGCGCAGCTCGCCGTCGTCGTCGCGCTCCTCCAGGTTGCGGATGTAGTCGCGCACGTCCTCGTCCTCATCGGCCATCTCGTTGACCAGCTTCTGCCAGTCGTCGGCCTGGCCGGGCAGCTCGCCCAGCGGCACCGCGATGTCGAGCACCTCCTCGACCCGGTGCAGCAGCGCGATGGTCGCCTTGGGGTTGGGCGGCTGCGCGACGTAGTGCGGCACCGCCGCCCAGAACGACACGGCCGGGATGCCGACCTGCACGCACGCCTCCTGCAGCACCCCGACGATGCCGGTCGGACCCTCGTAGCGGGACTTCTCCAGCCCGTACCGGGCCGCGCTCGGCGCGTCGTAGGAGGTGCCGGTCACCGGCGTGGGGCGGGTGTGCGGCGAGTCGGCAAGCAGGGCGCCGAGGGTGACCACGGTCTGCACGCCCAGCTCGCGCATCGCCTCGACCAGCTCGTCGCAGAACGTCCGCCAGCGCATGTTGGGCTCGATGCCGCGCACCAGCACCAGGTCGAAGGCGGCGCCGGTCGGCCGGCACACCGACAGCCGGGTGGTCGGCCAGCTGATCCGGCGGCTGACCCCGTCGACCAGCGACACGGTGGGACGATTGACCTGGAAGTCGTAGTAGTCGTCGGGGTCGATCTCGGCGAGCGGCCGGGCCTGCCAGGTCAGCTCCAGGTGCTCCACCGCTCCGGTCGCGGCGTCCCCGGCGTCGTTCCAACCCTCGAAGGCGGCGACGAGAACCGGGTCCGTCAACTCTGGCCAGTTCTCGAACTCCATCATTCCCCCAGCTTAGGCCGCCGGCCGGGTCGCGGTGGTCAGGCGGTGCCGAGTGCGCCGGTAGCCTGGTTCGGGTGAGTTCCGCCCCGCTTCCCGCCGACGTCCACGCCGTGCTCTGGGACATGGACGGCACCCTGGTCGACACCGAGCCGTACTGGATCGCCGCCGAGTACCGGCTCGTCGAGAGCTACGGCGGGCGGTGGAGCGACGAACACGCGCACGCGGTGGTGGGCAAGCCGCTGCTGGTCTCCGCGGCGTACCTGCGCGAGCACGGCAACGTGCCGCTGGAGCCGGGGCAGATCGTCGACGCGCTGCTGGAATCGGTGATCGCCGACGCCCGCCGGCACGTCGACTGGCGTCCCGGCGCGCTCGCCCTGCTGGCCGAGTCGCGGGCGTCGGGGCTGCCCGCCGCGATGGTGACCATGTCCTACCGCAACCTGGCCGGCACGGTGGCCGACCGGTTGCCGGCCGGCACCTTCCAGACCCTGGTCTGCGGCGACGACGTCCGCAACGGCAAGCCGGATCCGGAGGCGTACCTGCTGGCCGCCGAGCGGCTCGGGGTGCGGCCGGAACGGTGCCTTGCCATCGAGGACTCGCCGTCCGGGATCGCGGCCGCCGAGGCGGCCGGCTGCCTGGTCATCGCGGTGCCCAACCAGGTGCCGGTCCCGCCCGGCCCGGCCCGCACCGTGGTGCCGACGCTGGCCGGTCTCGGGCTCGCCGACCTGGCCCGGCTGGCCGCCGGGCGCGCGCCCGTCTGAGCCCTCTCCGGCCGGCGGCCTGAGCCCGATCCCGGCGGTGACATCTTGACCCGACCCGGCGGCCTACCCGGTGGCGGTCCGGCAGGCTCCCGCGGTCTGCGGGGCTGAGCCCTGGGCCGGTTGGGCGGCGGTGGCGGCGCGGCTGTCCGGCCGGCCGGAAGCGCCGGCCAGCGCGTCGGCCGGGAACGGCGGTGGCGTGCCGCCCTTGGCCGGGCACAGGGCGTGGTGCGAGCACCAGTCGCAGAGCCGGGACGGGCTCGGCCGGAAGTCGCCGACCAGGCTCGCGCTGGCGATCGCCTTCCAGATCGCCTGCAGCGTCTTCTCGAACCGGGCCAGCTCGTCCTCGGTGGGCTGATAGCTGAGTGTGTCCCTGTCGGCCAGGTAGATCAGCCGCAGCTGGCGCGGCACCACGCCCCGGGTGCGCCAGAGCACCAGCGCGTAGAACTTCATCTGGAACAGCGCCTTGGCCTCGAAGGCCTCGCGCGGAATGGTGCCGGTCTTGTAGTCGACGATCCTGATGTCGCCGGCCGGGGAGACGTCGAGCCGGTCGATGTAGCCGCGCAGCCGCAGCCCGTCGAGCACCACCTCGACCAGCTCCTCGCGGGCGGCCGGCTCCAGCCGGGTGGGGTCCTCCAGGGCGAAGTAGTTCGCGACCAGCGCGCGGGCCGAGGCCAGCCAGTCGGCCAGTTCCGGATCGTCCGGGCCGCCGCCGAAGAGCCCTGCCAGCTCGGGCTGCTCGGTCAGCAGCCGCTGCCACTGCGGGGTCACCGAGTCCTGAGCCCGGTCGGTGGTCCGCTCCGCCGCCGGCAGGTCGTAGAGCCGCTCCAGCACCGCGTGCACCACGGTGCCGCGCACCGCGTCCCGGGTCGGCGTCTCGGGCAGCCGGTCGATGCTGCGGAACCGGTACAGCAGCGGGCACGCCTTGAAGTCCGCGGCGCGGGACGGCGACAGCGAGCCGACCACCGCGACCGGCAGCGGGGCGTCCGTGGCGATGGTCGGCGGTTCCGCGGTCTGGTTCATGCCGGACACCTTAGGCGCGGCCACCGACAGAACCCGGGCCCGCCACGCAGCGTCCTGCCGGGGCAGGCACGCTCACAGCCAGCGCAGGTGATGCACCGGCCAGACCACCGCGAACGCCCGCCCGATCACCGCCGAGCGCGGGATGGTGCCGAACATCCGGGAGTCGAACGAGTCGCACCGGTTGTCACCCATCACGAAGTAGCGCCCGGCCGGCACGGTCACCGCGGCGAAGTCCGCCGTGCCGTGGCAGGTCGGGTTCACGTACGGCTCGGTCAGCATCCGGTTGTCCACGAAGACGTGCCCGTCCCGCCCGCTGACCGTCTCGCCGGGCAACCCGATCACCCGCTTGATCAGCTGCTTGTCCTCGGCCGGGGCCAGCGGCGGGCGCTTGAAGACGATCACGTCCTGTCGGCCGATCGCCGAGAACCGGTAGCTGAGCTTGTCCACCAGCACCAGGTCCGGCTGGCAGCCCGGGCAGCCGTGCAGGGTCTGCTCCATCGAGGCCGACGGGATGTAGTAGGAGGCGATCACGTAGGTGCGCAGCCCGAGCACCACCAGCGCGGTGACCACCAGCAACAGCACCCAGTGCCCGATCCGGCGGCCGAGCCCGGTGCCGGCCGCGCCCGGCGCGGGGGCGGGGACCGGTGCGGCCACCGCGCCGCCGTTCACACCGCCGCCGTTCACGCCCTCGCCAGCCGCACCAGCACCGTTCACACCAGCGCCGACTTCCGTTCCGGCCGGCGCGGTCAGGTGCCGGTGGGCGGGCTGGCCCGTGCTGCGCCGGAGCTTGATCTGCTCCTGGATCCGGGCGTGCAGATCCGCGCCGGCCGCGGACGTGAGGTGCCGGTTCGACTCTGCCACTAGCAAAGGCTATGCGGTCGGAGTGCGGTAGCGGCCGCGGACCTCGGACTCCGGATCGGTCCCGTGGCGGCCATGCCCGTTCCATCGGCCGGCGGGGAACCGGCCTGAATCGTCGGTGGCGGTCCGTAGGATCGGTCCGGTGAGCAGCCCCGACGCCCCCGCGCGGTCACCGGAGCACCCGGCACCGCCGGATCCGGCCGGCCGGCCCGATCCCGGCGTGCCGTCGCGGCTGGTCAAACTGGGCTCGGTGCTCGGCGTGCCGATCTTCATCACGCCCAGCTGGCTGCTCATCGTGGGCTTCATCACCATCAGTTACGCGGGGTTCCTGCGCGACCAGATCCCGGGCGCGTCGGCCTCCGGGTCCTACCTGCTGGCGCTGGTGTTCGCGGTCGGGCTGGGAGTGTCGGTGGTGCTGCACGAGCTCGGGCACACCGTCGCCTGCCGGCTGCTGGGGCTGCGGGTCCGGCGGATCGTGGTCTTCCTGCTCGGCGGCGTCTCCGAGCTGGACGGCCAGGCCGGCCGGCCGCGGGACGAGTTCGCGATCGCCGCGGCCGGGCCGGCGGTGTCGTTCGTGCTGGCGGCAGTGTGCTGGCTGCCCAGCCTGCCGCTGGCGGCCGACTCGGCGCCGGCGGTGCTGCTGTTGCTGCTCGCCTGGAGCAACCTGATCATCGCCGGCTTCAACGTGCTGCCCGGGCTGCCGCTGGACGGTGGCCGCCTGGTGCAGGCGGTGATCTGGCGGCTCAGCCGGTCCCGGCTGACCGGCATCCGGATCGCGTCCTGGGGCGGCCGTGGCCTGGCGGCCCTGCTGGCGCTCGCCATCCTGGCCGCCAACCTGATGCTGCGCACCGACCCGAACGCGCAACTGCCCGGGCTGGCCGCCACCGTGCTGGGCCTGTCGGTCGCCGCCTTCCTGTGGTTCGGGGCCGGCCAGGCGGTGCGGACGGCCGAACTCGCGGAGCGGACCGCCGCGCTCCGGCTGCCCGACCTGGTGCGGCCGTCGGTCTACCTGCCGGGGTCGATGCCGGTCTCGGAGGCGATGCGGCACGTCCAGGCCGCCGGCGCGGCCGGCATCGTGGTCATCGACGGCCAGGGACGTACCCGGGCGGTCGTGCGGGAGGCGGAGGTGCGCCGGCTGCCGGAGCACCGCCGGCCCTGGATCACCCTCTCCGAGGTCAGCCGCCCGCTGGAGCAGGGACTGATCATCGGCGCCGGCTCCTCCGGCGACGCGGTGCTCGCGGCCGTCCGCCGGACCCCGGCCAGTGAATACCTGGTGGTCGGCCCGGACGGGGTCAGCCGCGGGGTGCTGGCGATCGCCGACCTGGCCAGGGCACTCGGGTTGCGTTACCGCAAGCCCTGACGGCACCGGTCCGGCACCGGGCGGGCCGGCAGGCCGCCGGCCAGGCTAGCCTTGTCGCCCGTGCCCGCAGATCCTCGATTCCAGCCCGGTGACCGGGTCCAGCTGACCGATCCGAAGGGCCGGTTGCACACCGTGACCCTGGTGCCGGGCAAACAGTTCCACACCCACCGGGGCGCGATCGAGCACGATGCGCTGATCGGGGCTCCCGAGGGCTCGGTGGTGCACTCCACCGCGGGCACGGCCTACCTCGCGCTGCGCCCGCTGCTCACCGACTACGTGCTGTCGATGCCGCGCGGGGCCGCGGTGATCTATCCGAAGGACTCCGCCCAGATCGTCGCCCAGGCCGACATCCACCCCGGGGCCCGGGTGCTCGAGGCCGGCGCCGGTTCCGGCGCGCTGACCTGCTCGCTGCTGCGGGCGGTCGGGCCGACCGGCACCGTCCTGTCCTACGAGCGGCGCGCCGACCACGCCGAGCACGCCGAGCGCAACGTCGACGCCTTCTTCGGCGGCCGGCCGGCCAACTGGGAGCTCCGGCTCGGCGACGTGGCCGAGCACCCGGCCGCCGAGGTGGTCGACCGGGTCATCCTGGACATGCTGGCCCCCTGGGACGTGCTGCCCGCGGTGGCCGCCGCCCTGCGGCCCGGTGGCGTGCTGCTCGGCTACGTGGCGACCACGACCCAGCTCTCCCGGCTGGTGGAGGCGCTGCGGGCCGACGGGGGCTGGACCGAGCCGCACGCCTGGGAGTGCCTGCTGCGCAGCTGGCACGTGGTGGGGCTCGCGGTGCGGCCCGACCACCGGATGCAGGGCCACACCGCCTTCCTGGTCACCGCGCGCCGGCTCGCGCCGGGCGTGGTCGCCCCGACCCGCCAGCGGCGGCCGGCCAAGGCCGTGGAGCTGGAGGAGGCCTTCGGCGCCGGCGCGGGGGAGCCTGCGGCCGAGCCGAAGCCGCGCCGCCCGCTGCCCTGAGGTCAGGCGGACCTGACGCACGTGAGCACCCGCGGGGCCTGATCTACCTGAGCCCCGGCTCGACCGGCCTCGGCCGGCTGCGCCCGCCCGCTCGACCGGCCGGGCTCAGGCCTCGGGGCCGGCCACCGCGACGCCGTCGGCGGCCCGCCGGACGTGGATGCAGTTGCCCGGGCACTCCTTGGCCGAGTCGATCACGTCCAGCCGCAGGTTGCCGGGCACCGGCACCTGGGCACCGGCCGCCTGCAGCAGCTCGCCGCCGGCGTCCTTGACGTAGGCGAGCCCGTCGACGTCGAACTCGAACACCTCCGGCGCGTACTGCACGCACAACCCGTCGCCGGTACAGAGTTCCTGGTCGATCGACACCATCAGGTCCGACTCGACCCCGTTCTCGCTCACCCGCTGTCCCTTCCTGCCCGGCGGCCACCGACGGCCCGCCGCCCGAACGCGACCCGGCACCCGGTGGCCGGCCGCGCCGCACCCCGCGTGGCGGGGTAACGGTTGTGTAATCACAGTCCAGACTAGATGCCTCGCGATTTCACACTGCCTGTGTAGGGTGAAAATCCAACACCACGCGATGTGCCGTTCGACGGAGGAGCAAGCGACATGGCGGAGGACTTCAGCGACAAGCGGGCATCGGGCACGCCGTCAGCGGCCGAGCTCGCGCAGGAAGTCGAACTCCTTCGCGCGCGGCTGTCGGAGTCACCCCGCCAGGTGCGCGCGCTGGAAGACCGGCTGCTCGAGGCCCAGGCCCGGGTTGCCTCGCTCACCGACCGCAACGAGCGCCTCGCCGACACCCTGCGGGACGCGCGCGACCAGCTGGTCGCGCTCAAGGAGGAGATCGACCGGCTGGCCCAGCCGCCGTCCGGCTACGGCGTCTTCCTGGACCGGGTGGACGAGCACTCGGTGGACATCTTCACCGGCGGCCGCAAGCTGCGGGTGGCGGTCTCGCCCGAGGTCGGCATCGACAGCCTGCAGCACGGCCAGGAGGTCATGCTCAACGAGGCCATGAACGTGGTCGAGGCCCGGGGCTTCGAGCGGGTCGGCGACGTGGTGATGCTGAAGGAGATCCTGGACGGCGGCGACCGGGCGCTGGTGATCGGGCACACCGACGAGGAGCGCATCGTCCACATCGCCTCGATCCTGCGCGGCAGCCCGCTGCGGGTCGGCGACTCGCTGCTGCTGGAGTCGCGGTCGGGCTACGTCTACGAGCGGATCCCGAAGAGCGAGGTCGAGGAGTTGGTCCTCGAAGAGGTGCCGGACATCGACTATGCGGCGATTGGCGGTCTCGCCGGCCAGATCGACCAGATCCGCGACGCCGTCGAGCTGCCGTAC
>DATJNU010000022.1:0-4327 GCA_035507775.1 Jatrophihabitans sp. | reverse complement strand
CGGCTGCACCCCGCACGCCCGCCACACCGCAGCCAGCGAGACCATCACCGCCCACAGCACCGGCTGCACCACATCCACCCGATCCAACCCCGACCCGGCCCGCAGCACCTCGGTCAACGACCAATCCACATACGCCGACAGCGCCTGCTCACACTCGACGATCCGCGCCGCGAACACCGGCGACGCATCGAGCAACTCCACCGCCATGCCGGCCCACTGCGACCCCTGCCCGGGGAAGACGAACACCGGATCGGCCGGCCCGGCGGTGCCCTGCACGACCTGGGCGCTCACCTCGCCGGCGGCCAGGGCGCGCAGCCCGGCCAGCGGGTCCGACCCGAGCACGACGGCCCGGTGCGCCAGGGCGGCCCGGCTGCCCAGGGTGCGCGCAACAGCTGCCCGATCTGCTACCGCGTCCAGGCTGCCGGCGAGCCGGCCCGCCTGCGTCGCCAGTGCGGCTGACGTCTTACCGGACAGCAGCCACGGCAGCTCCGAGGTACGCAGTACAACCTCGGCTGCGATGGCCTCGGCAGGAGTGGCCTCGGGGGCTTCCTCCAGCAGCAGGTGGGCGTTCGTGCCGCTGATCCCGAACGACGACACACCCGCCCGGCGCGGCTCCGCGCCCCGGTCCCAGGCCCGCGGCTCGGTGGTCAGCGAGATCGCGCCGGCCGACCAGTTCACGTGCGGTGACGGGGTGCTGGCGTGCAGGGTCGCCGGCAACACCCCGTGTTGCAAAGCCAGAACGGTCTTGATCACGCCCGCCAGGCCGGCCGCGGCCTGGGTGTGGCCGAGGTTCGACTTGACCGAGCCCAGCCACAGCGGCCGGTCCGCGGGCCGGTCGGCGCCGTACGTCGCGAGCAGCGCCTGCGCCTCGATCGGGTCGCCGAGGGTGGTGCCGGTGCCGTGCGCCTCGACCGCGTCGACCTGGCCGGCGGTGAGCCGGGCGTCGGCCAGCGCGGCCTGGATGACCCGCTGCTGGGACGGTCCGTTCGGCGCGGTGAGGCCGTTCGAGGTGCCGTCGGAGTTGACCGCCGAGCCGCGGATCACCGCGAGCACCGGGTGGCCGAGCCGCTGGGCGTCGGAGAGCCGCTCGACGAGCATCATCGCGGCGCCCTCGGACATGCCCATGCCGTCGGCGTCGGCGGAGAAGGCCTTGCACCGGCCGTCGCGGGCCAAACCGCGCTGCCGGCTGAACTCGACGAACCCGGTCGGGCTGGCCATCACGGTGGCGCCGCCGACCAGGGCCATCGCGCACTCCTCGGCCCGCAGCGCGCGGACCGCCAGGTGCAGCGCGACCAGCGAGGACGAGCAGGCGGTGTCGACGGTGAGCGCGGGGCCCTCCAGCCCGAAGACGTAGGCGATCCGGCCGGACAGCACGCTGGCGGCGTTGCCGGTGCCGAGGTAGCCCTCGATGTCGGCCGGCGCGTCCCGGACCGCCCACAGGTAGTCGAGCTGGTTGGAACCGATGAACGTGCCGGTCCGGCTGCCCTGCTGCCCGCTGGGATCGAGGCCGGCCCGTTCGAAGACCTCCCAGGCGGTCTCCAGCAGCAGCCGCTGCTGCGGGTCCATCGCGAGCGCCTCGCGGGGCGAGATGCCGAACAGCTCGGCGTCGAAATCGGCCACCCCGTCGAGGAATCCGCCGTGCCGGGTGTAGCTGGTGCCGGGGTGGTCGGGGTCCGGGTCGACGACGGCGTCGAGGTCCCAGCCGCGGTCGGTGGGGAACTCCGAGATGGCGTCGCCGCCGCCGGCGAGCAGCTGCCAGAGTTCCGCCGGCGTGCTGACGCCGCCGGGGAACCGGCAGGCCATGGCGACGATCGCGATCGGCTCGGCGGCGGCCTCCTCGACCGCGCGCAACCGCTGGCGGGTCTTGGCCAGGTCGGCCGTGACCCACTTGAGGTAGTCGCGCAGCGACTCTTCCTTCGCCATCATCAGCTCCCGGTGCGGTGCCGCGGCGCGGCAGCCGCCTTCAGCGGTCGGTTCGTCATCGGTCAGGTCAGTTCTGGGCCGGCCGGCCCAGCTCGCGGTGGATGAAGTCGAACAGCTCGTCGTCGTCGGCCTCATCGAGAACGGCACCGGTGGTCGCGGGGAACCCGGTCTCCTCGACCGGATCCTCCTGCCAGCGCTGCACGAACTCCGCCAGCTGGGCGGCCACCGCGCGCCGGTCGGCGGGTGCGAAGTCGGCCGCGGTGACCGCGTCCTCCAGCGCCTTCAACCGGTCCCGGACGGCGCTCGGGGTGAGCCGGTCGGCGGCGCCGAGCTGGTCGAGCAGGTGGTCGGCCAGCGCACCCGGCGTCGGGTGGTCATAGACCAACGTCGGCGGCAACGCCAGACCCGTCGCGGCAGTAAGGCGATTGCGCAACTCCACCGCGATCAACGAATCGAAACCGAGATCCTTGAACGGCCGAGACACCTCCACCGCCCCAGCACCCGACCGACCCGACACCGCAGCCACATGCGCCGTCACCAGCTCCAGCACCACCCGCCGCCGCTCACCGACAGGCAGCCCGGCAAGCCGCTCCGCAAAGCCGGTGTCCGAGGCAGCTACGCTCGCCGGCTCCGGCTCACCCACCACCTCCACCAGCAACCGGCTCGACCGCACCGACGTGAACAGCTCCGCGAACCGCGACCAGTCCACCTCGGCCAGCACCAGGCCGGCCGCGTTCGCCGGGCCGAGCCCGGCCAGCGTGGCGAGGGCCTGGTCGGGGTCGAGCAGCGGGACGCCCTGCCGGTCGGCACCGGCCGCTGCGGTCGCCGGGGTGCGCCAGATGCTCCAGGTGAGCCCGGCCACCGGGACGCCGCGTGACCGCGCCTGGGCGGCGAGGGCGTCGAGCTCGGCGTTGGCGGCGGCGAACGCGGCGTGCTGCCCGGTGCCCCACACCCCGCTCACCGAGGTGAAGAGGTAGCCGGCTTCCAGCCCGGGCAGCAGGTCGAGCGCGACAGCGGCGGGCGCGACGGTGGCGTCCCGGCTGGCGGCCAGCTCGGCGGGCGTCACCCGTTCCACCGGTGCCAGCGTGGTGCCGGCCGCGGCGTGCACCAGGGCCCGGACCGGTCGGCCCTGCGCCGCGAGCCGGGCCAGCAGGTCCGCGAGGGCGGCGCGGTCGGCCGGGTCGGCGCCGGTGCAGCTGACCCGGTCGCCCAGGTCGGTGAGGTCGGACGGGTCGCCGGACGGGCCGCCGACCGGGCCGGCCAGCGCGACGTGCTCGGCGCCCCGGTGCAGCAGCCAGCGGGCGACCCGGGCCGCGATGCCGCCGGTACCGGTCACCAGCACGGTGCCGGCCGGTGTCCAGGGGGTGGCGATCGACTCGGGTGGTGCGGGGACGAGCCGTCGGGTCAGCACCCCGCCGGAGCGCAGCGCCAGCTGGTCCTCGTCCCGGCCGAGGCCGGTCAGCGCCGCGGCCAGGTCGGTGCCGGTGCGCTCGGTCCAGCCGGCGGGCAGGTCGATCAGACCGCCCCAGTGCCGCGGGTGTTCCAGCGCCACGACCCGGCCGAGGCCCCAGACCGCTGCCTGGCCGGGCTCGGGCAGGTCGTCGGCAGTGGCCGCGACCGCGCCCCGGGTCAGGCACCACAGCGGCAGCGACCGTTCGGCGGTGAGGTCTTCGGCCGGGTGTGCGGCGGCAACGTCTTCGGCGGCACGGTCTTCGGCGGCAAGGTGTTCGGCGGCAACGTGCGCCTGGACCAGGGCGAGCGTGGCTCCCAGTTCCAGCTGCGGGTCCAGCGCGAGCAGCGACACGACACCGGACGGGGCCTCCGCCGTGTCCCACTGCTGCGCGAGGGCGGCCCCCGGCTGGCTGGTGTCGATCTCGACGGTCCGCACCTCTGCGCCGGCGGCGGCCAGCGCCTGCCTGCAGCGGTCGACGTCCTCGGCCGGGGTTCCGGCAGAGGTGATCAGCAGCCAGCTACCGGAGAGCGGGGCCGGCTGGCCGGTGATGTCGGCCGGTCGCCAGGCGATCCGGTAGCGGCCGGGACCGGCCTCCCCGCGCGCCGGGTTGGCCGGGTCGAGCCAGAATCGGGTGCCCTGGAAGGGATAGGTCGGCAGCGGAACGGTCCGGGCGCCGGCCGGGATCAGCCGCGCCCAATCGACTCCTGCGCCGTGCGTCCAGGCTTCTGCGAGGGACAGCAGTAGCCGGCACGGACCGCCCTCGTCCCGGCGCAGCGTTCCGGTGACGAATCCGCTTGTCTGATCGAGGCTTTCGCCGATGGCGACGGTGAGCACCGGGTGCGGACTGGCCTCGATGAAGACGCCGTGACCGGTGCCTGCGAGCTGCTCGATGACCGGGGCGAACCGGACCGGCTCGCGCAAGTTGCGCACCCAGTACTCGGCGGTGAGCTC